>CAYMIQ010000014.1:6882-9201 GCA_964390605.1 uncultured Rickettsiales bacterium | reverse complement strand
GGTTGTAAAGGAATACTTGAATGAAAGTGGATTACAGAAACATTTAGATAAACTGGGATTTCATATAATGGGTTATGGTTGCACCACATGTATAGGGAATTCTGGATCTTTGCTACTCAACGCTGAAGAAGCAATTGAAAAAAATAAAATTTTTGGTTGTTCCGTTTTATCAGGAAATAGAAATTTTGAAGGGAGGATTCATCCACACTTAAGATTAAATTGGCTTGCAAGTCCACCCCTAGTTGTTGCGTATGCCATTGCAGGAAATATGAGAATCAATCTTTTGAATGATCCATTAGGTTTTGATAAAAATGGCCAAAGTGTATTTCTCAAAGACATATGGCCAACAAATAAAGAAGTGGGCAAGGTCCTCTCAAAATTTGTAAAACCAAAAATGTATTTGTCAACTTACTCCAGACTCTTGAACGGAACTTCTGAATGGAAAAAAATTTCCATTAAACAACACAGTATTTTTCAGTGGCCGAAAAGGTCTACTTACATCAAAGAGCCTCCATTTTTTAAGGACATCTCTTTGAGTCTGCCAAAACTTAAAAAAATAATAAATGCACGCCCTTTATTAATTTTAGCTGATGGTATTACTACGGACCACATTTCACCAGCGGGCAATATAAGGGCTGAAAGTCCGGCAGGATTTTATTTGCAGAAACAGGGAGTTTCAAAACACGAATTTAATTCATTTGGTTCAAGAAGAGGGAATCACGAAGTAATGATGCGTGGAACATTTAGTAATCACCTCTTGAGAAATGAAATTTTGCAGAATGGAAAAGAGGGTGGTTTTACTAAACATATGCCTAGTGGGAAGATATTATCGATTTATGATGCTGCAAAAAAATATAGAAAAGCAAAGATACCTCTAGTTATTATTGCTGGAAAAGAATATGGATCTGGATCTTCAAGAGATTGGGCAGCCAAAGGTCCTAAATTATTAGGAGTCGAAGCAGTAATTGCGGAAAGCTATGAGAGAATCCACAGGTCTAATTTGATAGGAATGGGCATTCTGCCCCTAGAATTCTCTCGTGGCACTAATAGGAAAAATTTGGGTCTAGTAGGTACTGAAGTGATTGATATTCTTGATTTTCCTCGGAATTTTGATCCAAAATTAAAGATGCGACTACGAATCAGAAGAAGTAGTGGAAAGATCGATGAAATTGAAATTAAATGCAGGATTGATACTTACCGCGAATATCAATACTATGTGCACGGTGGTATTTTACCTTATGTATTAAGAAATATTCTTTCCCAAAATAAGGGAAATGTGCATAGTATTACAAGAGGATAGGAGGGTTAACAATTATGACATATTTCGTGAATGAAAATTGCATTAAATGTAAATACCTAGATTGTGTTGAGGTGTGTCCTGTGGATTGCTTTTATGAAGGCGAGAACATGTTAGTGATACATCCCGATGAATGTATAGATTGTGGTGTTTGTGAGCCAGAATGCCCTGTTGAGGCCATTAAGGCAGATAGTGATGCAGATGCTGAGAAGTGGATTGAAGTTAACAGGGAATATTCAGGCAAATGGCCCAATATAACCAAAAATGGGGATCCAATGCCTGAGGCGGATCAATTTAAAGGAGTAGAAAATAAATTTGCTGATCACTTTAGCCCTAATCCAGGCGGAGAGAAATCAGGCGAATAATACTCTATGGCAAAAAAAGGTACAGAGACATACAAGGTTAATGATTTTATTGTTTATCCCACACATGGGACTGGGAAGATTGTAAAGATCGAGAACGAAGTTTTTGATGGAGAGAAAATTAATTTTTATGTCATTAATTTCGAACAAGATAGACTGCTCCTACGTGTGCCCAAGGCAAAGGCAAAAGAGTTGGGTTTGAGAAAAACCAGCTCTAAGGATAGAATAAAAGCAGCCATTACTACCCTCAGATCTCCCCGTAAGTCTAGCTCTTTGATGTGGAGTCGTCGCGCAGAAGAATATCAAGTAAAAATTAATTCTGGCGACCCTGTGCAATTGGCTGAAGTTTTAAGAGATCTATATAAAGGGGCGAAAGAGCAAGAACAGTCTTATAGTGAGAGGCAGATCTATAAATCAGCAATGGAAAGATTAGCTAGAGAATATGCTGCTATCGAGAGTACTGATGAAGATAGTGCTACGAAGAAATTAGAAAAAGTCTTGGGTCACTAGATTATCTTTCTACTAAAATCTTCACTTTTTTAACTTTTTTTCTCTTTTTCTTGCCCATCATTAGACATACCTCTATCATTTGATCTGATAAAGAACGTTTTTTGGGTATGAATATGATATGGGGGGGCGGGTTTTTGTACGGTGGTTTTT
>CAYMIQ010000014.1:419-6872 GCA_964390605.1 uncultured Rickettsiales bacterium | reverse complement strand
AAAGAACGTTTTTTAGGGTAGGATAATCTTATGCGCTGGCGGTTTATAGTACTGTCTTTTTTCTTTATTTCCATTTTATCTCCTGTTGCTCAGGCTAAGGATTCTTCACATCTTGCTTTGGGCTTTGGCGCTTTTGATATGAACGATAACAAAACTACGGGAGAGCAGCGTATGGAATACAGACATGGTGAAAGATATTTATCGTTATTTAAACCATTTGCTGGGATTATGAGGACTAATGATGAGGCATATTATGGATATCTGGGTATCGGTATAGATCTTTACTTTGGTAAATGCAGATGTGTTGTTTTACAACCAAATTTTGCTGTAGGAATTTTTGATGACGGCGTTGACCATGGGGATGGCTATACTGCAGGTAAAGATTTAGGTGGAGGCCTCGAGTTTCGATCTGGTGTTGAGCTGGCTTATAGATTTGATAACAACATGCGATTTGGGATAGCTTTTTCACATATATCAAATGCGGGTTTAGGTGATATTAACCCAGGAACAGAATCTCTAGTTCTTATATGGGCGGTACCACTAAATTGGTTGGAATTTTAGTGTTCTCTAGTATACAAATATTTTAAAACTGTGCGCTCGTAGCTCAGTTGGATAGAGCGCAAGATTCCTAATCTTGAGGTCACAGGTTCAAATCCTGTCGAGCGCGTTTGTTGTTTATATTAGATTTATGTTTTTAAGATATATGCGAATTGGAAAATAACGATGGGTATGAAAAAACAAGGTCTCTATACTCCAGAGAATGAGCATGATTCTTGTGGCATTGGATTTGTCGCTAATTTAAAGAACAAGAAGAGTCATAAGATCATCAAGCAGGGTCTGGATATTCTGTGCAATGTCACTCACAGAGGGGCCGTGGGTGCCGATCCTTTGGTTGGTGATGGCGTGGGCATACTTATTCAAATACCAGATAATTTTTTTCGGGAAATTTTACTCGAAGAAAGAAACATTCTCCTTCCTGATCCTGGTTATTATGGTGTTGGAATGATTTTTCTGCCTAGACAATCTGATCTAAGAAAAAGATGTGAATCTGTAATTAAGAAATTTCTTTTGCAAGAAAGACAAGAATTTATTGCTTGGCGTGATGTTGCTCTTGGTAATACCGATTTAGGTGAAGTGGTAAAATCTAATGCACCAATCATTAGACAGATTTTTATAAAGAGAGGAAAGAATTGTCACGATCAAGATTCTTTTGAAAGAAAACTGTTCGTCATTAGAAAGCAAGTTGAGAATTTTTTTGCATCTCAATCCGGCGATCGGTTTGAGGATTTCTATATAGCTTCACTTTCGTCTAGGACAATTGTTTATAAGGGTATGGTTTTGTCTAGGCAAATTAGTGATTATTTTCAGGACTTGTTGGATCCACGTGTTAAATCTGCTTTAGCACTTGTTCACCAAAGATTTTCTACCAACACATTCCCCTCGTGGAAATTGGCACAGCCCTTTCGTTTACTTTGTCATAATGGCGAGATTAATACACTTCGCGGTAATTTAAACTGGATGAACGCCAGAAGGTATTCCATGTCCTCCAATGTTTTAGGTAAAGATTTGAAGAAGATTTGGCCACTAATCCAAGAAGGACAATCAGATTCAGCTTGTATTGATAATGCATTAGAACTTTTGCTTGCTGGGGGTTATTCGTTAGCTCACGCAATAATGATGTTAATACCTGAGGCCTGGTCCGGGAATAATATGATGGATGAACGGCGCAAAGCCTTTTATGAATATCATTCTGCCTTTACTGAAGCATGGGATGGACCTGCGGCAATTGCCTTTACGGATGGTAAGCAAATTGGTGGAACGTTAGATCGAAATGGACTTCGTCCCTCTCGTTATTTCTTGACTGATGACGATACAGTGATATTAGCTTCAGAAATGGGAGTACTAGATGTGCCGGAAGAGAAGATTGTAAAGAAATGGAGACTAGAGCCGGGAAAAATGTTTCTGATTGATTTAGAAGAGAAGAGAATTATAGATGATCATGAAATAAAAGAAAAATATGCAACTCAAAAGCCTTATAGGCATTGGCTCAAATGTGGAGCATTTAAAGTAGAGAATTGTTCTGCTCGCACAAAAAGAAAATCACGCGGAACCCCAAGTTTACTTGATTGCCAGCAAGCCTTTGGTTATACCCAGGAGGATATAGATTTTTTTCTAAAACCTATGCTTTTGAATGGCGAAGAACCTATCGGATCGATGGGGGTTGATACCGCACCAGCCGTGTTGTCGCAAAAACCAAAATCGCTTTACAATTACTTTAAACAATGTTTTGCACAAGTGACTAATCCTGCTATTGACCCAATTCGCGAACAATTAGTTATGTCATTGGTCTCATTTATTGGCCCGAAGCCTAATCTTCTTGACGTCGATCAACGTTCTTGGTTCGCAAGATTGGAGGTGAAACAGCCAATTATTACCAATCAAGAGACTGAGCAAATAAGACATATTAAAGATTATTTAGGTAAGCATTTTTCTTCCATTACCGTAGATATTTGTTACCCGTATAGCGAGGGACCTAACAAAATGCCTGCTTATCTTGATAAACTTTGCAGAAAAGTCGAGTCAGCCATCAAGAAGGGTAATAACATAATTATTCTATCGGATCGCAAAATGAATATGAATCGAGTCGCTATTCCCGCTTTACTCGCAACTTCTGCTGTTCACCATTATTTAATTAAAAAGGGACTTAGAACAAAGACCGGTTTAGTGATAGAGACTGGTGAAGTATGTCAGCTACATCACTTTGCTGTGTTAGCGGGTTATGGAGCTGAAGCGATTAACCCATACTTAGCATTTGAGACACTTTATGACATTGCTAATCAAATTTCTTTAAGAGACTCACGGAAGAAAATAGAGAATCAATATATAAAGGCCGTTAATAAAGCAATTTTGAAAATTATGTCCAAAATGGGAATATCAACATATCAATCATATTGTGGTGCTCAGATCTTTGATTCGATTGGTTTATCATCAAAATTTATTGAGAAATATTTTACCGGTACCGCGACCCCTGTGGAAGGTATAGGAATTGAAGAAATTGCATTTGAGACATTCAAAAGACATCAACTTGCGTTTGGTAATTCTCCTATTTATCAAGATTCACTCGATGTTGGTGGGGAGCTTGCTTATCGTATTCGAGGTGAAGATCATATCTGGTCTCCCGATACCGTCAGTAATTTACAGCATGCTGTCAGAGGCAATATTGTGGAAAAATATCAAAAATACTCTGAGCTAATTAATTCTCGAGATAAGCGGTTCTTAACTTTCAGGGGTTTATTCGAATTAAAGCCTGTTAATAAAAAAATACCCTTAAAGCAAGTAGAGTCAGCGAAAGAAATTGTTAAACGTTTTGCAACAGGTGCTATGTCTTTTGGCTCCATCTCAAGGGAGGCTCATACCAATTTGGCCATTGCAATGAACAGAATCGGGGGAAAATCTAACACTGGAGAAGGTGGAGAAGAGAGAGATCGATTCCAGCTTCTCAAAAATGGTGATTCTATGCGTTCTGCTATAAAACAAGTGGCTTCAGGGCGTTTCGGAGTTACCACTGAATATCTTGTTAATTCTGATGATATTCAGATAAAGATTTGCCAGGGCGCGAAGCCTGGAGAAGGCGGACAGCTACCTGGTTACAAAGTAGATTCTACAATTGCTTCTGTAAGATATTCTACTCCGGGAGTCGGTTTGATTTCTCCACCTCCACACCACGATATATATTCTATTGAAGATTTGGCTCAGCTAATTTTTGATTTAAAAAAAGTTAATACGCATGCACGAATCAGCGTTAAGCTGGCATCAGAAATTGGCGTTGGAACAGTAGCTGCTGGTGTTGCAAAGGGTAAGGCCGATCACGTTACTATTGCAGGTTATGAAGGTGGTACAGGAGCTTCGGCTATTACTTCAATTCGTAATGCTGGCTTACCTTGGGAAATTGGTTTAGCTGAGACTCATCAAACTTTAGTTCTTAATGGATTAAGGGGGCGTATAGCTGTTCAGGTTGATGGAGGGTTTAGGACTGGTCGGGATGTGGTGATAGGTGCCATCTTGGGAGCAGATGAGTTCGGATTTTCAACTGCACCGCTTATTTCCTCAGGGTGTATCATGATGCGTAAATGTCACCTCAATACCTGTCCAGTTGGTGTTGCTACCCAGGATCCAATTCTTCGAAAAAAATTTTCCGGAAAACCTGAGCACGTAATTAATTATTTTTTCTTTGTTGCTGAGGAAGTACGAAGCATTATGGCAAGTTTTGGTTTCAGAAAATTCCATGAAATGGTGGGGCGTACTGATTGTTTAGATACTTTGAAAGCTATTGAACATTGGAAGGCGAATGGACTGGATTTTTCAAAATTGCTAACCAGACCAAAAGTAAAACGTGTAATTTCATTTTACAACTCTGAGAAGCAGCAACATGATATTTATAAAATAGCAGATCGAAAATTAATTCGATATGCGCGGAAGGCTTTGGAAAGAAAGAAACCAGTCAATATTAACATGAAAATAAAAAATACAGACCGAACCTTTGGTGGAATGTTGTCTGGAGAAATTGCTAGACGTTATGGCCATCGAGGATTACCTGAGGATACTATTAGCATTCACTTGGTTGGAACTGCAGGACAAAGTTTTGGGGCATTTCTTGCACGCGGCGTTTCTTTGGAACTTCAAGGGGACACCAATGATTATGTAGGTAAAGGTCTCTCTGGAGGTAGAATCGTAGTATATCCTCATGCTAATTCTCTAATTAAAGCTGAGGAGAATATAATAGTTGGTAATACTGTTTTATATGGCGCAATAGCTGGAGAATGCTTCTTTTCTGGTGTTGCGGGAGAACGTTTTGCAGTTCGTAACTCAGGGGCAATTGCTGTAGTTGAAGGATCTGGTGACCATTGTTGTGAGTACATGACAGGGGGAGTCGTGGTTGTTCTTGGTAAGACAGGTAGAAATTTTGCTGCAGGTATGAGTGGTGGCATTGCTTATGTTTTAGATATGGATGGAGACTTTTCTAGCAAATGCAATCTTTCTATGGTGACCCTTCAGCATATAAAGAAAGAGCAGAATAGTCGCCTTTATAGAAGAAATGGGCATTTTAACGATATGACAAGGTTTGACGAAGCAAGAATTAGAGATCTGGTGGAGCGACATTTACACTATACGAATAGTAATTTGGCAAGAAGAATACTTGACAACTGGAACAAATATTTACCAAGTTTTATAAAAGTAATGCCAACTGATTTTCGTAAAGCATTGATGGCAACGAAACACAAAAAGGTTATTTCACGTAAAGCGGATAAATTGAATGGGTAAAACTACAGGTTTCTTAGAAATTGAGAAGAAAGATCACTCTCGGGTAGCAGTTACCAAGCGTATAAAGAATTTTAGGGAATTCGATCTTAAGCTTTCGGATAAAGAGATATCTAGACAAGGTGCGCGTTGTATGGATTGTGGCATTCCGTATTGCCATCAAGGATGTCCCGTTAATAATATTATTCCCGATTGGAATGATCTTGTTTATCGAAATGAATGGAAGCGAGCAATAGATGTCCTGCACTCGACAAATAATTTTCCTGAGTTTACTGGGCGGATATGTCCCGCTCCCTGTGAGGAATCTTGTACACTTAATATTAATAACGATCCCGTTACTATTAAAAATATCGAACAATCTATTATTGATAAAGCCTGGAAAATGGGATGGATTAAATCTCAACCCGCAAAGAACAGAACCGGAAAACATGTTGCCGTCGTTGGCTCTGGTCCTGCAGGTTTAGCTTGTGCCCAACAACTTGCAAGAGCTGGTCATAAAGTAACAGTTTTTGAAAAGAGTAGCAAAATTGGTGGTTTGTTACGCTACGGTATCCCGGATTTTAAGATGGAAAAATATCATATTGACAGACGTGTTGAGCAAATGAAGTCAGAAGGTGTACTTTTTAAGACAAATATTCATGTGGGAGAAAATTTTTCCGAAAATCAATTATTAAAAACATTTGATGCGATTGTTTTGGCGTGCGGTTCCGAAGAACCAAGAGACTTACCCGTTTCTGGAAGAGATCTTGGAGGAATATACTTTGCTATGGATTTTCTTACGCAACAAAATAAGAGAGTGGAGGGATGTAAGATATCGAATTCTGAATCAATTTTAGCTAATAAAAGACATGTTGTTGTTATTGGAGGGGGAGACACTGGCTCGGATTGTATTGGTACATCGAATAGACAAAAGGCAAAAACTATTACGCAGCTCGAAATTTTATTACGACCACCTGTTCATGAGAATAAAGAATTAGTTTGGCCAAATTGGCCGACAAAATTAAGAACATCAAGTTCTCATGAGGAAGGGTGCAAGAGGGACTGGAGTGTTTCTACTAAAAGTTTTAATGGGAAGAATGGAAACGTTAACTCTATTACTTTGGTCCGGGTAAAATGGGAAGAGAAAAAAAATGG
>CAYMIQ010000014.1:0-373 GCA_964390605.1 uncultured Rickettsiales bacterium | reverse complement strand
ATGGAAGAAATGAAAGGAAGTGAATTTAAGATTAAGGCAGATCTAGTCCTCTTGGCCATGGGTTTTGTTCATCCAATCCATGATGGTCTTGTAAAAAATATGAAACTAAAATTAGATTCTCGAGGTAATATAGTAGCAAATGAAACGGATTATAAAACGTCTCGTAAGAAGATTTTTGTAGCAGGAGATATGCGTCGAGGCCAATCTCTAGTAGTTTGGGCAATTCGCGAGGGACGCCAAGCCGCACGTTCTGTTGATGAGTATTTAATGGGATCGAGCGATTTACCAAATTAAAATTTTAGTTCTATATTTGGTGCCCCTACTCAGACTCGAACTGAGATGAACCGAAGTTCAACGGATTTTGAATCCGTCG
>CAYMIQ010000013.1:0-9203 GCA_964390605.1 uncultured Rickettsiales bacterium | reverse complement strand
TCAACTCCTGCTGCGATTTTATCATTCATATGCTAAAGCCTCATTTAATCCATCTTTATTCAAACGAAGACGC
Organism: uncultured Rickettsiales bacterium; assembly: GCA_964390605.1. Taxonomy (GTDB): domain Bacteria; phylum Pseudomonadota; class Alphaproteobacteria; order UBA8558; family UBA8558; genus UBA8558. The sequence goes on along the minus strand of CAYMIQ010000013.1, from coordinate 9,130 downwards.
TCCTCTTCTTCGTCTTTTATCCCACAAAATAAAATTCGACCTGCTCCTGTATGTTTAATAGAGATCAAGTTCGTCTCGACAGTTTGTCCAATGAAGTCCCTACCACCGTTAATCACAACCATTGTTCCATCCTCATTACTAAAACTTGACAATACATGTAACCTCACTTTTTCTTTCATAGCAACCTCAACCGAACGAGAGTGAAGCACCTTAGAACCAAGTGAGGACATTTCTACCATTTCCTCATAAGTGATTTTATCTAATTTTTTTGCATTCTTAACAATTCTAGGATCACATGTGTAAATACCCCTAACATCAGTAAAAATATCACATCTTTTTGCTTTTAAAGCAGATGCCAAGACAACTGCCGTAATATCAGATCCCCCTCTGCCCAAGGTAGTGATTCTATTTTTATCATTAACGCCCTGAAAACCTGCAATAACGGCCACTTTTTTTTCGGAAAAAGTTTTGAGGATTTCTTTAGTAACCACCTCTTTTACTCGAGCCTTTTTATGATTGCTGTCTGTAATAATCGGTAGCTGCCAACCCAAGAACGATCTTGCGGGAACGCCTATATTCTTTAACGCAAGAGCCATCAATCCTGACGAAACCTGCTCCCCAGAGGAAACAACCACATCATACTCAGATTCGTCAGAGTCATCATTGACACTTCTGACAGACTTGACAAAACGATCAGTCATGCCAGCCATTGCAGAAACAACCACAGCAACTCTATAACCCTTAGAAACTTCTGATTTTACTCTACGGGCAGCGTTATGAATCTTGTCGACATTTCCAAGCGAAGTACCGCCAAATTTTTGTACAATATATTTCATTTTACATACAAATCTGTTTGTATATGGAATATACATAATTATATTAGCATGAAAATCATAATTTAATAATTTTGTCTTTTGCAAATGGTATCAACGGTCGATAAAGAAGAAATTAAGAATTTTGACAAAATTGCTAATGAATGGTGGAACCCTAAGGGTGATTTCCAGCCCCTTCACAGCTTAAATCCGATAAGATTAACTTACATAAAAGAAAAGATTGAGAAACATTTCGAGATCGGCACAAAAAAAACAAAACCTCTGAAAAAATTTTCCGTACTTGATGTTGGGTGCGGTGGTGGTTTGCTATGTGAACCCATGGCACGACTTGGCGCAACGGTAACTGGTATAGATGCGTCGAAAAGAAATATAGAGATCGCAAAAAAACACGCAAATCAAAACAATCTAGAAATTAACTATATAAATACAACAATCGAGAATTTGCTAAAGGAACATGTTCTTTTCGATATTGTTCTCAATACAGAAATTATAGAACATGTAAACAATGTAGATCTTTTTCTAAAATCTTGCTTGCGCTCGCTAAAACCTGATGGAGCAATGTTTTTATCTACAATCAATAGAACGGTTAAGTCATATCTTATGGCAATTGTGGGGGCAGAATATATATTACGCCTACTGCCTATAGGAACACACAATTGGGAAAAATTTATCAAACCTGATGAGTTAGAAAAAAAAACAAAAAGAAATGCTTTCCACATAGAGCATATAACAGGCCTAAAATATAATCCCATATTAACATCTTGGAATTTCACAGATGACCTAGATGTAAACTATCTAGCCTATATCAAAAGATAAGTATTAATTAAGAATCGCGCTTATTGAACCAGGGCAAATGGTAGAACTCTATCCCCTCATCCACTAATTCTTTAGCATCTTTTTTTGATGTTTCGCCGTAAATATTCTTAGGAGAGCATTCACCATAATGGATCTTTCTTATTTCTTTTGGGAATTCTTTCCCAACATAGGTACAATTATCTTCGACAAATTTTCGCAGCTTTTTAACCTCTTGGGAAAGATCCTGCAATACCCTGCTGACATTCTTATCAGGATTTTGTCGATTATGACTATCAGATGCGTTGGGAAGTCTTTCTTGATGCCCCCCTCTTTCACCCAGGGGAATTGCTACATCAACTCCCTTTCCCTTGTCTGTGCTTCCAGTAGATATGTTTGGAGCCATGGGGGCTTTGACAATATTGTCATCATGGCAAAATGGGCATGATATCGATCGACTCTTGCTTTGCTTAAGAAAATTCTTGCTATCTGCAAACCAAGCCTCAAAAATATGTCCCTTGGAACACTTAAGATCAAATAGAATCATAACAAATATTGTCCAATAATAAGGCTATTATTACATAATAGAAACATAAAGTAGAAAACAAATAATGAAAAAAACAAATATTTCTCCTTGGGTAAAACGTTTTTCTTCTATGCACTTAGAAAAATACAAGGACAAAAAAAAGATTCGTATTCTAGATTTGGCTTGTGGTAGTGGGCGTCACTCACGCTATTTTGTAAATAAAAATTTAACCGTATACTCCGTTGACAAAGACATATCAAAAATTCGAAGTCTCAAAACAAAGAGAAATATTTCCATAATAGAAGCGGACATAGAAAAGGTGAATCCATGGGATAAGTCATCTATGCTGAAAGGAAAGAGGTTCGATTTAATCATTGTAACGAATTATTTGTTCAGACCGCTAACCTCTTCAATTATAAGAGCTTTAAAAAACAATGGTATGTTAATTTATGAAACCTTTTCAAAGGGCAATGAAAAGTATGGTCATCCAAGAAATCCTAATTTCTTGTTAAAATCAGGGGAATTATTGAAAATGTTTGGAGCGGCATTGCGAATAGTAGCTTTCGAAGAAGGATGCATAAGGAATCCAAGAAAGATGGTGGTTCAGAGAATATGCGCTACGAGATCCGTAAAAATTAAAAAGTTTATCTATTCTCTAAATTAGCGTTGTTTAGATTTAGTAATACTAAATTTTCTTTCTTTGCGTAACGACGGAATCATAGAGCGAGCCTTGGTGACGAGACCAGTATCTATATTGGCCGTAATATAACCTACTTTATTTTTTGCTTCAGCAATAATCCTACCCCACGGATCGACAATAAGTGAGTGCCCAAAAGTTTCTCTATTACCTGGATGTTTACCACATTGTGCTGGTGCAAAAATAAAACATCCGCTCTCTATAGCCCTCGCCCTAATCAAAACGTGCCAATGATCTTTCCCAGTAATTTTGGTAAATGCTGAAGGTACGGACAAAAAATGTGCACCGCACTGTGCTAATTTTCTATATAGTACCGGAAAGCGAAGATCATAACAGATACTCATGCCCAAAACACCCCAAGGTGTGTTAGCTAAAACTGCTTTATTGCCTGCGCGATACAACTTAGATTCTAAGTAATTTTCATTATTCTTCAGTTGAGCATCAAACATGTGAATTTTATCATATCTAGCAATCACACTTCCCTTACTGTTTATAATGATCGATCTGTTGACAATTATTTTAGATCTTGGAGATTTTTTAATAGCCAATGATCCAATTAATAAAAAAATTTTTAATTTTTTTGCTAATTGCCTAAAAATTAGTAGAGCAGGATGTTGGTCCTCAGGTACAGATTGAATAAGGATATTATCCTTCCTTACATCCATTATCGCAACATTCTCAGGTATTAAAACTAAATTTGCCCCAGATTTAGCAGCATCAATAATTAATGAAGAAGCGCGCGCTATATTTTCGTGGATGTTGGAGGTTGAATTAGTTTGAACACAGGCAACTTTAAACATAATCTGAATTGTAAAATAGTAATTATAAAACACAAGACAATATGAAAAACTTCGATGTCTGAAGAATTAACCATATTTAATCGTACCGCACACATCATAAAGAGGAACAGGGCAGCTCTAAGCTTCCCTGATGACAATGCTGTAATTAACAATGTTGCAAACAATTTAGTCCGTCGACTCCGTGAATTAAAAATCGATTTTTCAAGCGTCTTGCTTATTGGCTACAATGAGCTGGTCGCAAATCTTTTAAGAAAACTTTTACATGTTAAATTGATAATACAATCTGATATTGCTGAACAAATGATTAGAAAAGCAATCAAGGATGATCATCTAAAAGAAAAAAAATCTTTGAAGATAGTTGCTGATGAAGAATATCTCCCATTTCCAGAAAAATCATTTGATGTCGTTATAAATTTTCTTACATTGCATTGGATAAACGATCTTCCAGGGTTTTTACTGCAAATAAAGAAATCACTAAAACCAAATGGTTTTTTTTGTGCATCTTTTTTTGGTGGTGAAACGTTGATAGAACTCAGAAAATCAATTACCGAGGCTGAAAATAAGATTGAGAACAGAATAACTAAAAGAGTCCCTCCATTTATTAACATTCAACAGGCCGGTGCATTACTACAACGAGCTGGCTTTACAAGCCCCGTAATAGATAGGGATAGTTTTGTCAGTAAATTTCAGAACGTAAATAGCCTAATGCAGACAATCAGAAAAATTGGAGAGACAAATATTCTAAGTGAAAGAAAGAGTAATTTTACAAGAAAAGAAACTTTTCTTGAATTAGAGAAAATTTACAAAAGAAATTTTGGATCTAGCGCTAATGAAATTAATGCAACAATTGAAATATTAAACGTTACTGCTTGGTGAATAATTTAGATTAGCTTCTATAATGCGCATTAATGCGGACATAATCTTTTGTCAAATCACATGTCCAAATAACTGACTTTTCCTTACCTAAACCAACATCTACATCAATGGTAATTTCTTTTCCTGCCATATATCTATTTGCTAATTTAGTGTTTTTATCACTCACGCCCTGACCATGATTCATTAAAATTATCTTGCCGATAGAAATCTTTATTTTATTACTATTTACTTGCTCTCCTGACTTACCTATTGCCATAGCAATTCTACCCCAGTTTGCATCTCCTCCAGCTATTGCGGTTTTCACTAAAGAAGAGTTTGCGATAGAAAGGGCAATCTTTTTTGCTGATTTTTTTGTGGATGCGCCGCCAACCCTAATAGTAACAAACTTCTTAGACCCCTCACCATCAAGGACAATCTGCCTTGCCAAATCTAAAGTGACTTTTCTAAGCTGAGCCTTAAAGTTAGAAAGTATTGGATCACCATAACTTTTAATTCTTCTGCTTGGCGCCACTGTTCCAGTAGAAGAAAAGAATACCGTATCATTGGTTGATGTGTCTCCATCGACAGTAATTAGGTTAAATGATTGATCGCATGAATCTACTAACAGTCTCCTCATTACTGGCAAAGGTATTGCTAGGTCCGTATAAATAAACGCTAACATTGTGGCTAAATTTGGCTGTATCATGCCCGCACCTTTAGCGAAAGCACTTATTCTCGCAACCCTTGAACCAACTCTAACTGTAGTTGAGGATATTTTAACGCATGTATCAGTAGTTAAAATAGATCGAGCAGCCTCACGCCACCCTCTGTCTGAAGAGCCCAATTTTTTAAACAATCCTGGAAGAGAACTGATAATTTTCTTGTATTGTAATTTTTCTCCTATAAGGCCCGTGGAGGCAAAAAATATTTGATTTCTTCTGCATCCAGAAAAACGTACGAGACTATCGGCAATTCTATTCACGGCATAAGATCCCGATTTTCCGGTACAAGCATTTGCGCAAACGGAGTTGGCCAAAATGTATCGCACCTCACCTTTAGCAATAAAAGATTTACACCATTTAACAGGCGCCGCTGATAGAGATGATCTTGTAAAAAGGGCAGATATCTTGGAGCCTGGCCTTAGCTCTGTTAGCATCAAATCAGGCTTTTTTCCTAATCCAAGACCACAGCTCACGGCCGCCACTTTTAATCCCTTGATCAAATATATTTTTTTATCCTTGTATTTTCCCATTTTGACGTCACATTTCTTATTGAAAAGAGTATTATTTAAGCCCTCTAAGTAAAAATAATTATAATAGAACGTGAAAAAAAATCTTATACATATTTAAATCGCTAAGCTTAACTCCCATATATTACTTATAGAAAATTAATTCAAGTGGATCATTAAATGCTTCTCGAATTTGTGAAAAAAATCTTTGGTACTGCTAATTCAAGGTTCATAAAAAAACTGACACCAGATATTGATAAAATTAATAAACTGGATGAATCATATACAAAACTTACCGACAAAGAACTGAGTGCTAAAACTTTACTCTTTAAAGAAAGAATCAAAAAAGGAGAGAATCTTGATGATATTCTGACAGAAGCTTTTGCAACTGTCAGAGAGGCTGCTAAAAGAACCCTTGGTGAAAGACATTATGATGTCCAACTAATCGGGGGGATTGTACTGCACCGTGGAATGATATCTGAAATGAAGACCGGTGAAGGAAAAACCCTAGTTTCCACTCTACCCGCTTATCTAAACGCACTAACCGGAAAAGGAGTGCACATAGTAACGGTGAATGATTACCTAGCAAAAAGAGATAGCGAATGGATGGGGCAAATCTATAAATTTTTAGGCCTAAAGGTTGGTTGCATAGTACACGGTATGAATGATAGCGAAAGGAAGGAAGCATACAGCGCGGATATAACTTACGCCACCAATAACGAATTAGGTTTCGATTACTTGCGAGACAATATGAAATTTGAGTCTAGCCAGCTAACGCAGAGACCATTTAATTTTGCGATAGTAGATGAGGTGGATAGTATTTTAATTGATGAGGCAAGAACTCCTTTGGTGATTTCAGGGCCGTCTCAAGAATCTTCCAATTTGTATAAAGAAGTTGATGATCTGATAAAAACCTTATCAACTGAGGACTTTGAGAAAGACGAAAAAATTCGCTCAGTAACACTTACCGACAAAGGGGTTGAAAAAGTAGAAAAACTGTTAACAAATGCATCTCTTCTAAAAGAAGGTAAATTACACGACATCCAGAATGTAGGTCTCGTGCACCATGTCAATCAAGCTCTAAAAGCCCATCAAATATTTCAAAAAGACAAAGACTATCTAGTCAAGAATGAAAAAGTAGTAATCGTTGACGAGTTTACAGGGCGCATGATGGAGGGAAGAAGATTTTCCGATGGATTACATCAAGCGCTCGAAGCAAAAGAAGGAGTCAAAATAGAAATAGAGAATCAAACCTTAGCCTCAATCACTTTTCAGAATTATTTTCGCCTATATCCAAAAATATCAGGCATGACTGGTACTGCACTCACTGAAGCTGGAGAATTTTCCGACATATATAAATTAGATGTTGTGGAAATTCCCACCAACGTTTCTATAAAAAGAATCGACGAGGACGATGAAATTTACAGAACAACAACGGAAAAAGAGAAAGCGATAACTAATTTGATCTCTGACTGCCATAAACGGAAACAGCCTGTATTAGTTGGTACAATTACTATCGAAAAATCTGAAAGATTATCAGACATACTGAAAAAGGGTAATATACCCCACAATGTATTAAATGCCCGTTATCATGAACAAGAAGCGCAAATTATCGCTCAAGCTGGTGTGCCAGGATCAGTAACAATTGCAACGAATATGGCCGGACGAGGTGTAGATATTCAAATGGGAGGTAACTTAACTCTTAAATTAGAATCGGAATTATCAAAAGTTTCCAAGGAAGAGAAATCAAAGTTAGAAAAAGAAATCAAAGAAGAGCATGCAAAATTGAGAAGTAAGGCTATTGCAGCTGGTGGTCTCTACGTCATGGGTACAGAAAGACATGAGTCAAGAAGAATTGATAATCAATTAAGAGGTCGATCCGGAAGACAAGGGGATTCTGGGAAATCAAAATTTTTTCTTTCGCTAGAAGATGATTTGATGCGTATTTTTGGCTCAGAACGGTTAGATGCCATGTTGCAAAAACTTGGCATCAAAGAGAACGAAGCCATCATTCATCCCTGGATTAACAAAGCGCTAGAAAAGGCACAAAAGAAAGTAGAGGGAAGAAATTTTGAGATTAGAAAAAGTCTACTCAGATTCGATGATGTAATGAATGATCAAAGGAAAGTTATTTACCAACAAAGAAAAGAAATTATGTCCTCCAAAAATATCCGGGAAACTGTAGAAAGCATGAGGGGGGATGTCCTGGATGATATATTAGAAAAATTTATCCCAAAAAAATCCTATCCGGAACAATGGGACAGAAAGGCAATTCACGCTGAAATTCTTAGAATTTTTAATCTTGATCTGACAATCAAAAAATGGACTGAGGAAGAAGGAATCACAAAGGAGATAGTCAGGAGTAGAATTCAAGAATCTGTTGATAAGAAATTAAAAGAAAAAGACAAATTATATTCCGTAGAATTAATGAACATTGCAGAAAAAAACTTACTTTTACAGATATTAGATCAGATCTGGAAGGATCATCTATTATCCCTAGATCATCTAAAACAAGGGATTGGACTGCGAGCATATGGGCAAAAAGATCCTCTGAATGAGTACAAAATGGAATCATTCGAAATGTTTAAAAACATGCTAGACAGAGTAAAGGAAGGAATCACTGGCGTGTTGTGCCATTTAGAAATCCAGACACCTGAAAGCGTTGAAAAGAATACACAACAAGAGGCATTACCTTCTAACCAAAACCAACAGCATGCGAATCAAGACAGCATCGGCAGTCAGCAGAATGCAAAGGGAAACGGTAAACATCCGAATTCAAAGTACAGTAACGATCCAAACTGTTTGATAAACAAATATCCAAACCAAAAAATACCTAGAAATAAAATGTGTGAAGCAACAGGAAAGAAATTCAAAAGATGTTGTGGAGGCATAGCGTAAAAAGAATATCAAAGAAACTTGCTACCAATATTCATAAACTTTTCCTTTCTACGCCTTGTAATTTCATTCCCATCAAGCTGAATTAAAGTCTTTAATTTTTCTTCAATCTCATGACCTAAATTTTTGATCGCTTGCGATCTGTCCCTGTGGGCACCTCCAACTGGTTCTGGAATGATTGTGTCTATGATACCGAGATCCAACATATCCTTAGCTGTGATTCTCATAGCTTTAGCAGCATCTTTTGCCTTGTTGGTGTCGCGCCAAAGGATAGAAGCACAACCTTCGGGCGAGATAACGGAATAGACGGAATGTTCTAGCATAGATACGTGATTTGCCGATGCTAACGCAATTGCACCTCCAGAACCGCCTTCTCCAATTATTATGCTGACTAGAGGAACTTTTATAGACAAGCAGGTTTGGATTGAACGAGCTATAGCTTCTGCTTGACCTCTTTCTTCAGCTCCAACACCTGGGTACGCTCCAGGAGTATCGATTAATGTT
>CAYMIQ010000012.1:0-9374 GCA_964390605.1 uncultured Rickettsiales bacterium | reverse complement strand
AGAAAATTTAGAATTAGAGTTCTTCAGGGAGATCGTGTAGATCTCGAAATTACTCCCTAAGATCTAACCAAGGGACGTATTATTTTCCGACACAAATAAATCAAGAATATTTCAGGGACAGTTGATGGGAAAAGCGAAATTTATTCTTGCTTCTAAATCTCCCCAACGACTTGATTTGCTGAAGCAGATACACATAATTCCTGATTTAGTTATTTCTCCTGATATTAGTGAACGCCAACAAGAAGACGAGGATCCTGATAAATTTGTATTAAGACTTGCATCGGAAAAGGCGCTTTCTGTTTCTAAGAAACATAAGAACAACATTATACTTGCGGCTGATACAGCGGTTTGCTGTGGTACACGAGTTCTTGAAAAGACAAAAAATAAAACAAAGGCGCAGAAATGGTTAAAATTACTTTCGGGAAGGCGCCATCGTGTTATCACTGGTCTTTGCATATTGGATGTAAATGGAAAAGAGCACTTCAGAAAAGTCATGACTTATGTGCGCTTTAAAAGACTCACTGAGAAAGAAATAAATGCTTATATCAAAACCAACGAGTGGGTTGATAGGGCTGGTGGATATGGTATTCAGGGATATGCATCATCTTTTGTAATATCTATTTTTGGATCTTATTCAAATGTTGTAGGGTTACCATTATACGACGTTATGCAATTATTGAATGGGTTGGGTTACTTGGTGAAAAGAAAATAATGAGGTTATCTTATGGAAGAATGCCCGATTTGCAAAAAATCGATGAAAAAGGAATTTAGACCCTTTTGCTCCAGACGGTGCATGTTGCTTGATTTATCTAAATGGCTCAATAGTGATTACACTGTTCCACTGGAAGAAAAGGCCGAAGATAACCCTAATTCGATCAATGAGGATCCGAATGATAAAAAAAAACTTTAATGTAGTGGACATACTCAGTAATTTTTTTTATAAGCAGCGCATTCTGTATGTGCCCAGGTAGCTCAGTTGGTAGAGCAGTGGACTGAAAATCCTCGTGTCGGTGGTTCAATTCCGCCCCTGGGCACCACTGAATTGTTTCCGGAATATTTTTAGAGATGAGTCGTTTTTTATTTACTTTAGGTCTAGTTTTAATTTTAGCGAGTTTGCTATGGCCATATATAGAAAAAATCGGGTGGGGAAAATTTCCAGGTGATATAATCTTAAGAAAAGAAAATTTTACTTTTTACTTTCCCATTACTACTTCTATTATAATCAGTGTTCTTGTAACGGTTCTTTTTTGGTTTTTTAAGAAATAAGTACTTTTATCGGGTATCAGATATGGTAATTAAAATTCAAATTTCTCCTGGTGAGTTGATCGATAAATTTACTATTCTTGATATTAAATTGGATCGTATTACGGAACAAGGAAAGGTCCTTAACATTCAAAAAGAACACAAAATGCTCAAGAAACAGATCGAAAAAAGCCTTCCTAGATCAAGAAAATTAGATCTCTTAGTGTCTAAGCTTAGAAAAATTAATGAAGATTTATGGGATATAGAAGATCAGATTAGAGCGTGCGAGAGAAAAAAGAATTTTACAAAAACATTTATTAAACTTGCTAGATCTGTTTATCAAAAAAATGACCTGCGCTCATCTTATAAGCGCAAGATTAACACAATCTTAAAATCTGATATTCTTGAAGAAAAATCATATGAGTCATATTCTTAGCAAATGACAGTATCCTCTTCTCGCACAAAAAAACTAATCTTTCCAAGTGGCATGAAAAAACGTTGGTGGTTTTTCCGTCCGCTAGATCTGCTAATTTCTTTCTATCCGCTCAAAAAGAAAAAAAGAGGGTTATTGATAGTACGGATGGATGGTTTGGGGGATATGGTGCTATTCCGTCAAGCTTTAGAGCGCTATCCGAATGCTTTTCGAGTTAACAAAAGGGATATTACTATACTTGGTTGCAATAGCTGGAAGTCAATTGCTGCAGATGTCTTTAAGGGATATAACGTTAAGACAATTGACGAAAAGTCCTTTGAAAAAAATCCCTTGTATCGATTCATTATTTCCCTTTGGGTCAGAAGACAAGGATTTCAAACTGCTGTATGCGATACGTTTTTTCGCAAGACACTGACAGCTGATAGTTTGATGCTTGCTTCTGGCGCAGACAAAATGATAGTGAGCAAGCCATATATTAGTAAAAAAAATAAATCTGAATTTTCCTACTATTTACCAAAATATGACCAGGTCATACCGACAGGCAAGCATCCATTACATGAAGTAATTCGTCATTATAATTTTTTGTCGAAATTATCTTCAAAAAGAATATCGCCAGATCGGCCAACAATTAATTGGAGAAAGAAGAGTCCACCAGTTCCGAAGGGCAAACCTTTTATAGTGATGAATTTTGGTAGCAATGAGCCTGGAAGAAATTGGCCGCTAGAAAATTTTTTAGATATCGCAAGGAAAATTGCTAAACTTGGGTATAGAGTTGTTTTTGTAGGTTCGAAGCATGAGAGAAAGGACAAAAATGTTATTGGCACAACTCTTAATGGTTCAGCATTTGTTGACTTAATAGATAAAACGTCTTTGCCCCAACTGTTTGATACCATTAAACACGCAAAGGCTTTGATCACCAACGAAACTGGCCCGGGTCACATGGGCATTGCGCTGGGTGTTCCAACATTAATGATATACGGAGGAGGGCATGATACGACATTTGTTCCATATCCCAGAGAACTAAAGGTGCGTAACGCATTGTTTGTGAATTATTATATGGATTGTTATCAATGTTTGTGGTCTTGTCCTTATCGCGAATCAAAATTAGAACCCTTTCCTTGTATAGAAAAAGTAAATACACAAAAAGTATGGAGCTCCTTAAAAAGATTTTTATAAGCAATTAATTAGCAAAACTTAATGGAAGACTTACAAGACAGATTACTGGTTTCGTTTCCGAATCAAAAAAGATCGGGAGTTCAGAGACTCTTTTGTTTCGCAAATATTGATGAAAGAAAGAAGCTCATTAGATGGATTAGATGCGGCTCCACCAAAAGAATGGATCTTGGCGTCAGTGGATGTGCGGTGCTTGATGGAATATTATACGTCGTAATACAATCGAAGAAGAGACCAAAGATCGTATCCATAGACCCAAGGAATTGGCAGATCCAAAGAACGTATTTTTTAAAAAAGGTTCGAGATCCTCATTGTTTAATTGCTCACCAAGGGAATCTTTTTCTTGCAAGTACGGGAAATAACTCAGTTTATTCAATTTTGATTGATGGTAAATCGATGACTGAGAAGGAGGTTTGGCATTTTCCCGATGCTTCTTTTGATGAAGATGAGGTGCATCTTAACGGTCTTGTTTTTATCAATGATCAAATGATTATTTCTGCTTTTGGTCGTCGCAATCACGAGGGGAAATGGGACAAAAAAGGAGTACTGTTTAATGTAACTACCGGCACCTCTCTTCGTGATCGCTTAGATCATCCTCATTCTGCTCAGTTTTCAAATGGCCTTTTAGTTTTTGCCGAATCTAACGCTGGAATGATTTATTTCGGAAAAATGCGGGATAAGTCAAATTTTGATTTCTCTACGATTAAAGTTGCAGGCTATCCCCGCGGAATCTTAGTTAGGCAAGATCATATTATTGTTGGCCAGAGTCAAATTCGCAAAATTAGCAGAAGCACAGGTGAACCTATTAATAAGGAGAATGAGGATTTAGGATTTTGTGGGTTAATCAAAATTAATTTAAAGGAACGAAATGTTGAGAAGATTATCGATTTAAGTAATTACGGACCTGAAATTTACTCTGTCTTAGATGTGAAATCTTGCATGCCTTCTAAGGACCACGCTCCATCTTCATTTGCTTTTCCTGAGGCAATTAAAGTTTTTTTTGAAAGGTTGATTTAGGGTCTTTTTTTACTGGCCCTAAATAACCTATCATTGATTGCAAGCCCAAGTCCTTTTTTCGGAATTGGCATGACAGCGATCGAAGAAAATCTTTTCTTGTCTAGTTCATGCAGCATTGTAAATAGGTTAGATGCCGCTTCTCTTAAGTTTCCATTTGGGCTTAGATTAAGTTCTTTTTTAAATGTTCGATGCTTATGTTGCCCAAAGGACAACAGGGCTTCACTCTGGTCAATTCGTTTGATATTGATACGTAGTGGAATTTTAGGTGCATAGTGAATCTTCATTTGCCCAGGAGATTTGGGTTTTGATTGGTTGCGATTTTTAGAGGAAAGAATCTTTACTTTTAACGCTTCTTCAATCTTATGCATTTCGATGCCGCCAGGACGCAATAAACGAAAATTCTTTCCGGTAAGGTCGATAATTGTTGATTCGATTCCAATCTTACATTTTCCTCCATCAATAATATCAATTCCGTTTTTTGGCAGATTGTCCAGAACATGCTTTGCTGCTGTAGGACTTATTGTTCCACTTACATTGGCGCTAGGTGCGGCGATAGGCAATCTACTTTTTTTGATTAATTCTCTGGCGATTTTACTTTCTGGAACCCGAACGGCTAGAGAATCAAGCCCAGCGCTGGCAAGTAGGGAAATCTTGCAATTTTTCTTTTTAGGCAAGACTAAAGTCAACGATCCAGGCCAAAATTGTTTTGCCAGAATAGAAGCATATTTATTGAATCGCACAAATTTTTTTACTGACCGTGTATCACGGAAATGTACTATTAGAGGATTGAAGGAGGGCCGTTTTTTGATCTGAAAAACTTTTGCTACAGAATCATCGTTCATTGCGTTTGCGGCCAGTCCATATACTGTTTCGGTAGGAAAAACTACGATACCACCTTTCCTTAATGATTGGGCTGCATGAGCAATATTCTTTGACGATGGTCTTAAAATTTTATTTTTTGCCACCGGATGCGATGAAGTGTGGATTTTTGTAACCTTTCTTGCCATATGATAGATTCTTTCCTTTAATATCAGTAACTTGACCACCCGCTGCTTCCAGAATAGCTTGCCCAGCAGCTGTATCCCATTCCATAGTCGGGCTGAATCTAGGATAAAGGTCCGCTTGTCCAGACGCAACGATGCAAAATTTTAATGAGCTTCCGATTTCTATTTTTTTATATTTTTTTATTTTTGATAGAAAGTTTTCTAATTTCTTACCCTTACCATGCGATCTGCTTAAGGCGAAGATTGGGTTTAAATTTTCTGGGTGTCTTGTATTAATTTTTTTAAAATTATCATTGCTACTTCGATAAGCTTGTTTTTTTTCTACTAGACAAAAGAATGTTGATTTTTTAGCTGGGGCATGAATAACACCAAGAATGGGCTTGCCATTTTTAATCAAGGCTATGTTAATTGTAAATTGTCCATTCTTGGATATAAACTCCTTAGTTCCATCTAATGGATCGACTAGCCAAAAAGTTTTCCGTAATTTTTTTGGAAGTTTTTTTGTTGAAAAAGATTCTTCAGCAATTATCGGAATATTGGTTGCAAGTTTTTTGAGCGCAGAGGAAATAAACTCTTCAGACAGCAGATCAGCTTTTGTTACGGGGGACTAATCATTTTTTCTCTTAAATTTAAAAGGTTTGTTATAAATTTGCATTACAATAAGACCTGCTCCTTTAGCAATCTCAACTACTTTTTTTACAAATCTTTGATCTATTTTTTTCATACCGGTAAACTTCTTATTGCGTTTGGGAGATCTTTAAAGCTATCTATTACTATGTTTGCGCCTAAATCTTCCGGCGCAACTTTGCTATATCCAAAACTAACAGCGATGCAATGTACGTTATTTTCTTTTGCAATTATGGTGTCATTTAAGCTATCACCTACCATGACTGCAGATTCTTTAGAAACTTGCATTTTGTTTAGTAGTATTTCAAGAAATTTAGGATCCGGTTTCTTGATTCCTTGTGGGGTTGCTCCTTGAACATAATCAAAATAATTTTTAATTTTTAGGTTGTGCAAAATCTTATCAGTGAAATGCTGCATCTTGTTGGTGCAAATACCAAGCTTGATATTGGATTTTTTAAATTGCTCAAGTGTTTCTTTAACGAACGGAAAGAGCTTCGTATGTACAGTAATATTTTTTTCATAAAAATCTAAAAATTGTTTTGTTAGGATTTTTAAAGTCTTTTCATCTAGCTTGAGATTAGTTTTTTCAAGCCCTTGTTCTAGGATTCGAGCAGCGCCCTCGCCAATCAGCGTCTTCACATTCTCGTAACTTGCCTCCTTTTTTCCTTGGGAAATCAAAACATGATTCAGCGCCTCCATTAAATCTGGTGCGCTGTGAATCAATGTGCCGTCGAGATCAAAAATTATCGCGGAGGGTTTAAAATCCATTGAAATTTTCCGTAACAAATCTTGTGTTTATAATCTTTCTTTTAGGATTTATCCATAATTAATATTGTAGCTTTAGAAAGTAACATTTTTAACTTAATCTACGAATAAATGAAAAACAAAAAAACAGCATTTATTATTTTAGCAGCTGGAAAAGGCAAAAGAATCAAAACAAAGGTCGATAAGGTACTGCTTCCGATTGCAGGATTGCCGATGATCCAGCACATTATCAGAACTGTTTCCCTCATAAGGCCTAATCAAATCATTCCTGTTATTTCCCCAAGAATGAGCGATTTACAAAAAAGTTTGACTGGGATTCGTTGCGCAATTCAGAAAAAGCAAAAAGGAACAGCGGATGCCGTCGTTGCCGCGCAATCCTTGCTGAGGAGATTTAAAGGAAATATCGTTGTTCTTTGTGGTGATACACCTTTCGTTAGCGCAAACACCTTGCGATCTTTATTGCGTCAACTTGAAAGGAATCGTGGTCATGACCTTGTTATTTTGGGAACGAAAGCGAAAAATGCTAGGCAATATGGTCGTATATTGACGGATGATCAGGGAAAACCTAGGAAAATAGTTGAGTCTCTTGATATGAGCTCATCTGAAAGCAAAGCGTCTCTTTGTAATTCTGGAATTATTGCCGCGAAAAGCAAAGTATTGTTTAATCTTTTGCGTCTTGTGAAAAACAAAAATGCAAAACGGGAATATTACTTAACCGATATCGTTGAGATTGCCAGAAATCAAGGCCGCCATGTCGGGCTGATGAAGGCAGCAGAAGATGAGGTAATGGGGATTAACAGTCCAGAAGATCTTGTAGAGGCGAATGCTCTTTTTCAAAAGAAGACCCGACTTAAATTTTTACAAAAAGGCGTTTCGATGCGTGACCCAAACAGTGTCTGGTTTAGTTACGACACAAAGATTGGAAGTAATGTCACAATAGGGCCAAATGTTTATTTTGGAGAAAATACAAAAATTAGCAATGACGTGATTATTCACCCCTTTTGTCACATGGAGGGGGCAGATGTAGGCAAAGGAGCATCCATTGGGCCTTTTTCAAGATTACGTCCAAAAACCAAAATTGCGGCTAATGTCCAAATTGGTTCATTTGTTGAGCTTAAGAATGCAAAGATTGAAAAGGGAGCAAAAATTCCTCACCTCAGTTATATCGGCGATGCGGTCGTGGGGAGCAATTCAAACATTGGCGCAGGAACGATTACCTGTAATTATGATGGTTTCAATAAATTTATGACTCGGATTGGATCCAATGCTTTTATCGGATCCAACACATCCCTTGTCGCTCCAGTTAATATTGGTGACCATGTTTTCACTGGCGCGGGTAGCACGATTACAGACGATGTGGAAAATCACTCCTTGGCTTTATCACGTTTGCCACAATACACCATTAAGAATTGGTCAAAAAGGAAATCAAGAAAGAAATAGGCATGTGTGGAATTATCGGCATAGTGGGTAAAAAACAGGTTGCACCCTTACTTCTCGAAGCGTTGAAAAGGCTAGAATATCGAGGCTACGATTCTGCTGGCGTCGCCACGCTAGATAATGGAGGTATTGAGAGAAGGCGTTCAGAAGGTAAGATTGCTAAGCTTGAGAAACTCATTTCTAAAAAGCCTATTGTTGGCAAGATAGGTATTGGTCATACCCGATGGGCGACGCATGGTGCGCCGAATGAAATCAATGCCCATCCTCATAGCAATGATCGATTAGCCGTTGTTCACAATGGAATTATAGAGAATTTTTACTCTCTCAAGGAAGAGCTTCAGTCTTTAGGTTTTCAGTTTACTTCTGAAACTGATTCGGAAGTGATTATTCATCTCATTACCTACTACCTGGATAAGAAAATGAGTCCGAGGCGCGCTACCGAGCGAGCCTTGAAAAAAATGAAAGGATCTTTTGCCCTAGGGTTGATCTTCTCAGGGGAGAAGGAACTTATTATCGGTGCCAAGAGAGACAGTCCGTTGGTGGTCGGGTACGGAAATGGTGAAATGTATCTGGGTTCGGACGAAAAAGCACTTGCTCCATTGACAGAAAAGATTTGCTTTTTGGAGGAAGGGGATTTAGTGGAAGTAAGACCTGCGGGAACAGTGATTTATAACGAAAAAGGGAAGAAGGTAAAGCGCCCGATCAGGAAAACCGCTTTTGCCGACCTGGAAATTGGTAAGGGGAGTTTCCCTCATTTTATGTTGAAGGAGATTTACGAGCAGCCGACTGTTGTGGGCGATACCCTTCATACTTTTGTTGACCCTTTGACGCGTTCTATCAAGTTGACGGATGTTGGTCTTGATTGGAAGCGCGTTCCCAAGATTTCGATTGTAGCTTGCGGCACTTCTTCTTATGCCTCCATGGTGGCAAAGTATTGGTTCGAGGAAATCACCCAAATCCCGGTGGAAACAGATATTGCTTCGGAATTCCGTTACAGACGACGTTCTTTGGATAAGGGCGGCGTCACGATCTTTATTTCTCAGTCCGGAGAGACTGCTGATACGATTGCAGCTTTACGCAAGGCCAAGCAGCAAAAGCAATTTATTATCTCTATTGTTAACGTTGCAGCGAGCACGATTGCCAGAGAGTCCGACGTTTACCTTTTGACTAATGCCGGCCCTGAAATTGGCGTCGCGTCGACCAAAGCATTTACTACCCAGCTCACCGTATTGGCGTGTCTAGCCATTCATGCGGCCAGGGAGCGGAAAAAAATTACCGCTAAAGAAGAAGCGGTGTTGACGGAGTCCTTGATGGAGATTCCTTCTTGCATTGCCGAGGTTCTCAACAATGACCACCAGATACAAAAAATCGCCAAGAAAATTTCAAAGAAAAAGGATGTTCTTTATCTGGGCCGTTCCACAAGTTACCCGATTGCTATGGAAGGGGCGCTGAAACTGAAAGAAATTTCCTACATTCATGCAGAAGGATATCCTGCAGGTGAGTTGAAGCATGGACCCATTCCTTTAATACAGGATGACGTTCCGGTCAATATTGTTGCTACCGGCAATGATCTATTTGATAAGACCATGTCGAATGCACAGGAAGTCCTGTCTCGCGGAGGCAAGGTAATTCTTTTAACGGATCAGAAGAGACCCAAGGGGCTTGCTGCTTTCAAA
>CAYMIQ010000011.1:0-9438 GCA_964390605.1 uncultured Rickettsiales bacterium | reverse complement strand
ATTTATCACAAGCTATTTAGCAATAACTTTTCTGATGCGATGGCTCAAAAAGGCAACATTCACGCCATTTGTTATTTACAGGATTTTATTTGGAGCAATACTTTTATTGTGGATTTAGCAGGATCCAAAACTCTAATGATCTATTTTAAATAGGTAGATAGAACAACCTCTACGGACCTTGGCTTTATGCCAAGATCAGAAAAATCCAATACGCTCTTGCCAACAACGTTATCATTTTCTAACAACTTAACCTGATCAATAGTTAGTGGTGGTCTTGGAAGTAGACCAAGAAAAAAACCAAGAATCTTAGATAATGACACTGGAATTGGAATTAAATAACGGTTTACAGACAGCTCGGCAAGAATTAGCCTTAATATTTCTCTAAATGTGTATATAGTTGGCCCACCTAAATAAATAACTTTTTGTTTATATTTTTCCGTATCTGCCAAAATCCTACTAACTGCCTTAGCCACATCAGCTACATAGACCGGCTGAAAGCGACTCCCATCAAATTTTATAAAATTAATTTTTCTTTTTTTAGAAAAATACTCTTTGAGAAAAGCATTAAAATTACACGCTAAAATTGGAAATATGGGAGAAAATTTAAGAATCGCAGCGAATCTATTAAAAAACTGATCTTCTGCGCCAAATACTACGCTTGGCCTAACAACGGTTGTTCTTGAAAAAGTATCAAAAGCAACCTTCTCACCTAACCATTTTGTTCTGGCATATTTTGATTTGGAGGCGAAGTCCGCGCCAATCGCAGAAAAGTGAATGAGACTTTTTACCTCAAGCTGACTGCAAACTCTAGCAATTCTCTGAACTAATACATGGTGAATCTCATTAAAGCTATTCTTAGGGCTATAAAGGTTTTCAGACAAAATTCCAGTCAAGTTAAGCACACAATCTACACCATTAGATGCATGCGCAATAGATTGCTCATCAGTATAATCCACTTCTATAGGCAAAATCTGCCCAACATCACCATAAACCTTTAGGAAATTTGCAGAAGCAATATTTCTTGTTGCAACCTTTACCCTAAACCCATCTTGAGACAAAAGTTTTGTTATGTATCTCCCGATAAATCCAGATCCACCAAATATAATCGCCTGCTTAGTCATCCTCTTTAAGACCTAAAAAAATTAAAAATTAGTAAAATCATTACTTTTAATTTTTTTTTATCAAATTTGAACTAAACTTAACATATAAACGAGTACTATTACGCAACAAGATTCTTAGAAAATTTACTCATTGGATAATGAAAAAAACAGTTCCAGCAAAAAGTAAGCCTCAAGCCCTAAAGTCTCTTGAGCTATTTAGTAATGATATACCAAAAAATATTAATTTTGGTAAAAGCGTTGCAGTTGATACCGAAACTATGGGGCTCAGCACCACAAGAGACCGACTCTGCCTTGTGCAATTATGTACAAATCAGGGAGAGTGTTTTTTTGTAAAATTTGATAAAAAAAAATATGATGCACCTAATTTAAAAAAACTCCTCGAGAATCCCAGGATAACTAAAATTTTTCATTTTGCTCGGTTCGATGTTGCTGCCTTATATCATTATATTGGAGCGGAATGTAATCCAATATATTGTACTAAAATTGCCTCCAAACTTACTCGAACCTTTACTAATAAACATGGATTGAAGGATTTATGTAAATCATTAATAAAAGTCGATATTTCAAAAGATCAACAAACCTCAGACTGGGGTGCAAAAGAACTTACGCAAGATCAGCTTTACTACGCCGCATCAGATGTCTTGTATTTACAAGAATTACAAAAGAAACTAGATGCATTGCTGAAACGTGAAAACAGGACAGAAATAGCAAGCGCCTGTTTTAAATTTCTTCCCACTAGAGCAAAATTAGATTTATACGGCTGGATCGAGCAAGATATATTTGAACATTCATAGTAATCCAGACATTAAGACCATCATCTTGAAACAAAATAAAAGAAATAATTTAAAAAAAGCAAACTATCTTAGCTCCGCAAAAAGAGTTATAGAGATTGAGTCACGAGCTTTACAGAAACTTAAGAAAAGTATAAACAAAGAATTCATATCAATAGTTGATTTTCTCTCGAAAACTAAAGGAAGGGTTATTATCTCAGGCGTAGGAAAAAGTGGTCACGTTGGAAAAAAAATTGCAGCCACTCTCGCTTCTACAGGCACTCCTTCAATATTTATTCACCCAACAGAAGCAAGTCACGGAGATCTTGGAATGATAGCAAAATCTGATTTGATCATACTTTTGTCTAACTCAGGAGAAACGCCCGAATTAAACGATACGATTACATACGCTAAAAGATATAATCTTCCCTTAATTGGCATTACATCGAAAAAAAACAGCACATTATCTAAAAACGCTAAAAAAGTTTTGGTGTTGCCAGAATTTAGAGAAGCATGTCCCTTCAAACTTGCACCTACAACTTCGACAACAATGATGATGACTCTTGGTGATGCACTAGCAATAGCGCTGCTAGAGAAAAGAAGTTTTTCCTCAGACCATTTTAAGAAATTACATCCCGGGGGTCAGTTAGGTAATAAAATGCAGACGGTAGAAGACTTGATGCACAAAGGAAGGGAAATGCCTTTGATAGAATCAAAGAAAAAAATGGGGAATATGCTGATAATAATGACTGAAAAAAGATTAGGATGCATAGGAATCATAAATCATAATAAAGATCTGATTGGAATAATTACTGATGGTGATTTAAGAAGAAATATGAATAAAAATCTTTTAAATCAGAAAATTACTGACATCATGACCAAGAAACCAAAGGTAATTTCTCGAGAAAAATTAGCTGTTGAAGCATTAAATTTAATGAATAAACATAAAATAACTCAACTCTTCGTAACCGAAAGAAATAAACCAATAGGGGTAATACATATTCATGATTTTTATAAGATAGGTCATAAGTAATCTGAGCAGGAATACAAAATGGATTCTGATCCTCAAGATAAAGTAGTCAAAACACAAGGACATGCACTTGGACAAGATAGAAAACTGAAAAAGAAATTTGCAGTTTTAAAATTATTATTTTTATTCACTTCTGTCGCTATTGTTCTTTCAATTACCCTTTGGCCTGTTGTCAGAGAAAATCCAGAAAAAATATTCTTTACCAATAAAAATACTGAAATGAAAAAAATTTCAAATAAATCACTAACTATGGAAAATGCAAGAATTTCTGGGATTAATAAAAAAAATAATAAATACTCAATCACTGCTAAAAATATAGAGCAGTCTCCAAATCAATTGGAAGTGTTTAATCTAGAGGGACCTCATGCAGAAATGATACTTAGTGATGGCTCTAAGCTATTAATTGACTCTAAAACAGGAAAATATAATGAAAAATTTCAAACATTATTGCTGATGAAAAATGTAAAATTTATCCACGATAGCGGTCACGAAATGCTAACTGAAAGTGTTCACATAGACATAGAAAAAAATACCGCAAAAGCAGAATCGGCAGTTTCCGGAGAAGGTCCATTAGGTAAAATTCAGTCAGATGGTTTTATAATTAGCCAAGGGGGTAAAAAAATAACTTTTAAAGGAAACTCCAGGTTAGTTATAAATAAAAAATAAGGATCTAGTTTAGTGAAAATAATTACTCTACTAATAACTCTTCTCTTCCTCCAAGGAATAAGTCTCATGGCAATTCAAGCCGAAGAATTGTTAGATAGTAACGAACCAATTACCATAGACTCTGATCAAATGGAGTGGGATAGAGAAAAAAATATCTATACCGCAAGCGGGAATGCCGTAGCACAACAAGGAGACCTGAACATTAAGGGTAATACAATTACAGCCCTTTACGAAAAATTTGAAGGAAGTAACAAGATAGATAGAATTAATATTACTGGAAACGTAAATATTATAAATGAAGGATACGAAGCATTTGGTGATTATGGGACATACACAGTACAAGAAGGCATCCTAACTTTGAAAGGAAAGAATCTTAAGATAGAATCTGGCGCCGATACACTGACAGCAAAAGATAGCTTGGAATACTATAAAGAAAAGAATTTATTTGTAGCCAGGGGTAACGCCGTCGCTATCAGAGAAGGTAATATAATAGAATCTGATATTTTGAGCGCCTATCTCAAGAAAACAGATGATGGAAAACAGAATAAAATAGAGAAAGTGTTTGCAAGTAATAATGTAATAATTAAAACTCCAACAGAAACCGCTACAGGAAATAAAGGAAGTTATGAAACGAAAACTGGATTAGTAAATATTTATGGATCGGTAGTTATTACCAGGGGTGCAGATAAAGTTTATGGTGAATATGGTCAAGTTAATTTAAATACTGGAAGAAGTAAAATATTAGGATCTTCAAAAAAAGGAGGAAATGGGAAAAAGCGAGTAAGAGCGATATTTACTCTCGAGAAAGATAAAGAAGACTAAATTAATTGAGGAAGAGAATATGCAAAAAGAGGTAGATAATAATCTGGAACTCATTTCCAGCACCACAGGCTTGGTAGTCAAAAATATTGGGAAAAATTACGGCAAAAGACCCATACTGAGAGATATCAGCCTAGAGGTAAATAAGGGAGAAGCCGTGGCCATATTGGGTCCTAATGGGGCTGGAAAAACCACAACATTTCACATAATCACGGGATTAATTCTCGCAGATTATGGAGAAATTTTACTCGACGGATATGACCTAACTTCACTACCAATGTACCGAAGGTCAAGGTTAGGAGTGGGCTACTTACCTCAAGAAGCGTCTGTCTTCCGGGGTCTTTCAGTTGAACAAAACATACTCTCAATACTGGAGATTTCAGAGAATGACAAAGCAAAAAGAAAAGCAAAACTTGAGACACTTTTGGCAGAATTTGAAATTTCTCATCTAAGAAAAGCATCGGTACAAATCATTTCTGGTGGCGAAAGAAGAAGGGTGGAGATTGCAAGATGTTTAGCATCTAACCCAACGTACATATTACTTGACGAACCACTTGCTGGGATTGATCCAAAATCAGTTCTGGATATTAAGCAGCTAATCAAGAACCTCAGAGATCGTGGAATTGGTTTGCTAATTACGGATCACAATGCAAGGGATACTCTAGATATTGTAGATCGAGCCTATGTGCTCAACGAAGGCAAAATTCTAAAAGAAGGCCCTCCTGAAGAAATTAAGGCCGATCGGCAAGTGCGACTTGCATACCTCGGCGAAAATTTTTAATCCAAAAAGAAATTTCGGTCCGTTACCGTAATAAAAATTAAATTATGAAAATAGCGATTCAACCTATCCAGAAACAAGCTAGAAGTCTAAACCTAACGCCTCGCCTTCAACAGGCAATAAGATTATTAGAGTTTTCCAATGTAGGGCTATCTAAATATCTAGAGGAAGAGGCAGAACAGAATCCCTTCTTGGAATTAAAATATGATTCTAATCAAATAAATTCAAAACCTCGCCCTCCAAAAGAACAGGGTACTTTTAAAAAATATTCTCCTACACAAAGAAAAATATCAAAAATATCTAATAACACTGATAACGCAAACTACTCAGAAAAAGCAATGAGCCATGAAGTAGAAAAGAAAATCAATTTGCGCGACCACCTCACAAATCAACTAAACATGGAGATGAGAAATGCAACGGAAAAGAAAGTGGGGCTATATATAATAGATAGAGTAAACAGTGCCGGCTATTTCTTAGAAGAGGAAAGCAAGGTAGCAAAAAACCTAGGTATAAAGGAAACTGTGGTCAAGGATGTTTTAGAAAAACTACAATCTTTTGAGCCATCAGGAATTTTTGCCAAGAATCTGTCTCAATGTCTCCTCATGCAATTAAAAGAAAAAAAGCAGGATAGCTTCAAAATGAAACTTCTGCTCGAGAACTTGCATCTTCTAGAAAAAGCTAATTTTAGCAAAATATGTAAAATTTGTAACGTTAGCAAGGACACTCTTTTGGCAATGATCAAGCTAATTAAAACTTTAAATCCCAAACCTGGAGAAATTTTTATCAATCAAGTTGCTGAAGCAATAATCCCAGATATACTGTTAACAAAAGATAGCTCTAATACCTGGAAATTAAAAATTAATGAAGAAACTCTTCCACAAGTATTTATCAATCAAGGGTACGCTGAAGAACTGAAGAATAAAATAAGCACTCAAAAAGAAAAGAGCTTTATTGCTCAACATTTAGAGTCTGCGAATTGGTTGATTAAAACAATACAACAAAGAGCCGAGACGCTACTAAAAGTAACATCGAAGATAATAAAAATACAAAAGGGTTTCTTTGATCAAGGTATCGAGAAATTAAAACCTTTAATTCTCAAGGAAGTCGCCGAAAGCATTAAGATACATGAAAGTACGGTAAGTAGGGTTACATCCAATAAATATATTGGAACGCCAACAGGAAACTACGAGCTAAAATTTTTCTTTTCTCCAGCAGTAAAGAGTTTAAATCTAAAAGACAACTTCTCGTCTAAATCTGTACAGTTTAAAGTTAAAAAATTAATTAACAATGAGGCAAAAGAAAAACCATTAACTGATAATGATTTAGTTAGACTGTTACAAGAAAAAGGGATAAAGATAGCACGCAGAACCATTGCAAAATACAGGGAAGGGCTAGGAATTCCGGCATCAACAAAAAGAAAAGATACCCGCTTCTAAAAAATTAAACGTTAAATTCATGGTTATGAAATGACTATAGAGAAAATGATAACAAAACATTCTGTGCTACTTGACTTAGAAGTTAAGAATAAGAAGCAACTGTTGGAAGATTTATCAAAAAATATTGCATCAATCATTGAAGAGGAAGAAAGAGAGATTTTTAATATACTACTGGAAAGAGAAAAATTAGGCACCACAGGTATTGGAAGGGGTGTCGCTGTACCTCACGGAAAACTGCCTAAATTAGAAAAAATTCACTTACTCTTTGCAAGAACAAAAAAGCCAATAGAATATGATTCAGAGGATAAACAGTCCGTTGATCTTTTTTTCCTTCTTTTAGCACCTGAGGAATCTGGTGCTGATCATTTGCAGGCGCTAAGCGAGATATCAAAGATAGCAAGAAATCGAGAAATGCGAAAAGCCTTAAGGGCGGCAAAGGACATAGAAGAAATTATCAAAATTTTCCAGTCTGCGGATTTGTAAGGAAAAACTAACATTCTGAGAAAACCTGGTGGAGCCAAGCGGGATCGAACCGCTGACCTCTTGCATGCCATGCAAGCGCTCTCCCAGCTGAGCTATGGCCCCAGCTTAAATTTATTGGTCTTCGCTATCTTTTCCCTGATCACCAACATCAATAACTTCAGTAACTTCTCCCTCGTCAGTTTCGAAATCTTCTAAATCTATGCTTTTATCATCTTTGTTGATATCACCCTCAATCTTTTCTGTATTTTCTGTATCTGCTTGATCCAATACCTCTTCAGCAGAATCTGCGCTAGACCCCAAACCTTCCTCATTATCTGTAGATTCTACTTCCGATTCGATAACTTTAGAATCTTCTGCAACCTCTACTTCATCACCGTCAGGGACACCAGCTAATTGCTGCTCTCCCTGATCTGTGGAATCCTGAATAATGGCCTTACGACCCTTTTTGGGACCCCTTTTAGGCAGCATATTTTTTAGAGCTTCCTCTTCTGAAAACGGAGATCCACAGTAAGGACATTCTATCTTCTTCCGATTTAAATCGAAGAATTTCCTACTACAAGCAAAACAGAACCTTTTTGTACCCCAACTTGCCTTAATCATCATATATAATAAAAAAAATAAAAATTGTTAGATAAGCATTTGCCATGAATTATGCCTTCTGTCAAAATGAAAATAATTTGTTAATACTTTTTTAGTTTACATAAATGAATCTTATATCCACGCCCTCCAAAAAACTTATGGGTACATTAGAATGCCCAAAAGACAAATCTATATCCCACAGATCAATTATAATGGCAGCATCAGCGATAGGAAAAACTAAAATTTATGGCTTGTTGGATGGCGAAGATATCAGAAAAACCATAGCTGCGTTGCGTGAAATGGGTGTTACAATTAGATTAAAGACTAAAAAATACACCATAGATGCAGAGATCCTTGGTGTCGGTATTGGCGGTCTAAAACAACCTGGAAAGATTCTTGACATGGGAAACTCTGGAACAGCCACTAGACTGATCATGGGCCTCGTTTCTACGTATTCGTTTAATAGTACATTCTCAGGTGATCGTTCCCTCCTAAAAAGACCAATGGACAGAATTGCAGATCCTCTAAGAAAGATGGGTACGGCAATAAAAATGTATCAAGAAAAATTTTTACCATTAACTGTTTATGGAAATAACAACCCATTACCTATAAAATATAAACTACCTATTCCATCCGCGCAGGTAAAATCATCAATCCTACTAGCTGGACTCAACACACCAGGTATAACGACAATTGTAGAACCGATTGTTAGCAGAGATCACACTGAAAGATTGATGAAGTTTTTTGGCGCTAAAATTCAAATTCGCAGAAACAAAAGAATTGGAAGAAAAATTATACTGCAGGGTTACAATGAACTCATGGGAAAAGAAATATCCATACCAGGTGACCCAAGTTCTGCTGCATTTATAGCAGTTGCTGCACTGATCAAGCCAGGTTCAAAAGTGAAAATAAATAATGTGAATATTAATCCACTACGAGTAGGTTTGTATAAGGCCCTTAAGAGAATGGGAGGAAAAATTAAGTTTACTAATTTGAGAAAAATTTCTAATGAAACGGTAGCAGATCTACATGTGCAATCCAGTAAACTCAAAGGTATTAATCTTGGGAGAAAAATAGCTCCCACAATGATTGATGAGTACCCGATACTATCAGTTGCAGCAGCGTTTGCAGAAGGTAAAACTACTTTAAGCGGATTAAGCGAGTTAAGACTTAAAGAAAGTGACAGAATTCAATCGATGGTAGATGGCCTAAGAAAATGTGGCGTCAAAACTGAAGATAAAAAAGAGCAAATGATTATTCATGGCAATGGTCTTCCGGACGGCGGGTGTAGAGTTAATTCAAATTTAGATCATAGAATCGCAATGTCATTTTTGATATTAGGGACATCTAGCAAAAAACCCATTAAGGTGACGGACTCTCAAAAAATTAAAACTAGTTTTCCAAATTTTGTAAAAATTATGAATCAACTAGGATCTAGGATCACTAAATAAAACATGAAAAATACCTCATATCCCATAGTGGCCATAGATGGAACAGCAGCAGCAGGAAAAGGAACGTTAGCGAAGAAAATTGCTGAATTTTATAAATTTGCCCATTTAGAAAGCGGACTATTATACCGATCGCTTGCGTATCAGATGATAAAAACGGGGGCAAAGCCCCAAGATAAAATTATTATCGAAGGTGCTAAATTAATAAAATTTTCTGACCTTAAGAATCCAAAACTAAGAGGTGATCAAGTAGCAAAAACCGCATCTATCGTAGCTAAAAATCCCAAAGTAAGGAAATTGTTAGTCGT
>CAYMIQ010000010.1:0-9651 GCA_964390605.1 uncultured Rickettsiales bacterium | reverse complement strand
CCATAAAGGCCAGCTGGGAGTAGGTGCGGATGCTGACGTGCGAATCTATGAACCCGACAAAGACAAAGAAAAAATGTTTTCATCACCACGATACGTCATTAAAAATGGTAACCTAATAATAGAAGATAATGAGTTTCGCCAAGATCTAGAAGGAAAGATTTTATATATTCAGCCCGAATATGAGAAGAATATAGAAGAAACGATTAAGCCATTTTTTGAAGATAATTACAGTGTTCAATTTGAGAACTATCCAGTATCAGACAAATATGTTGAACATGGAATCATCATCCCCAATCAACCAAAAAAATAACCTCAATGAACAAAATTCAAAATACAGAAATTGTTGATACTTTCGCCGAAGCCTTTGAAATGTGGGCAAGTAGAATCATAATAACTGCAGAGAATGAAGAATGGGCGCTTGCAGCAGCAAAATCAGTAACAGGATTTGCTACATCCGTGATTGGGTGTAAATGTGAAGCTGGAATTGAAGAAATCTTAAAACCAGAAAATACACCAGATAAAAGAAATGGTGTTAGTGTTCTTATTTTTACCATGGATGCCAAAAGCCTTGGAAAACGTCTTACCGAGCGCATTGGCCAAAGCATAATGACCTGCCCAACAACCGCTTGTTTTAATGGACTCGATACAAAAGAAAGTGTCAATGTTGGGGGTCAACTGAAATATTTTGGGGATGGATATCAAATAAGAAAATCATTCCTGGGTAGGCGATTTTGGCGAATCCCAGTAATGGATGGCGAGTTCATTGTGGATGAGAAATTTAATATTCAACCAGCTGTCGGCGGAGGCAATATAATCCTTTCTGCCAAAGATCAAAAATCGGCACTAACTGCTGCACAAAACGCTGTTAAGGCCATAGAAAATCTACCCAATGTTATATTACCATTTCCGAACGGAGTCGTTAGAAGCGGATCTAAAGTTGGATCAAAAAAATATAAAACCTTACCAGCAAGTACAAACCATCCCTTCTGTCCCACGCTCAAAGGATTCGTCAAAGATAGCAATCTCCCGGAACAGGCAAATGCGACTCTTGAAATTGTGATAGATGGGCTGGATCTACAGTCTGTTGAGAAAGCAATGATTGCAGCTATTCACGCAGCAAGTGGGGGAAATATTCTACAAATATCAGCGGGTAATTATGGAGGTGGGCTAGGAAAATACAAAATTAACCTCAACGACATTTTAGAGAAGGCGAAAGAATAATTATGTTACTAAAACTTAAATCAACACCTGAAGTGCCAGTTGAGGCTCCAACAATTTGCACTGATCGTTTTAAAAAACGCAACAAAAGTGAGATCGAAAAACTTTCGCTGCACCATGGAAATAGAGAAGTCTCTATAGCAGACTTTTTTGATATCAGCGGGGAGTATAAAGGGGAATTGAAAATTCAAGGAGATTTATCGAAATTTAAGCTCATTGGTGCTGGAATGAGTGAAGGAAAGATTACAATCGAAGGAAATGTTGGTATGCATCTTGGGGTTGATATGAAAGGTGGAGAAATAACGGTAGAAGGTAATGCGGGTGATTGGGTCGCGCCAAGAATGTCGGGCGGACTATTAACGATAAAAGGAAGTGCCGGACACATGGTAGGTAGCGCATTTCGTGGAGAAAAAACTGGCATGACTGGAGGTGAGATAATAGTGCACGGAAACTCCGGTAACGAAATAGGAGGAAGAATGCGTGGAGGTGTAATCGCAATTGGAGGCGATGCTGGTGATTTTTTAGGTGTAGACATGCATTTGGGAACTATAATAGTACTTGGGAAAACTGGAATTAGGCAAGGAGCGGGTATGGAGCGAGGAACAATTGTTTGCATGAATTCTATGCAACCTTTACCAACATTTACTTTCGCATGCTCATATCATCCACTCTTTATAAAGAATTATTTAATCCGCCTTCAAGAGTTAGGAATGAAAATTGATGAAGACAAAATAAATGCAGTATATGAGCGGTGGAGTGGCGATTCTATCAAATTAAATCGCGGTGAATTATTATTTATTAATAAGAAATCAGGAGACAAAAATGAGTAACCTAGGATCCGAGAACAAGCCCTTGGAAGTCGCAATAGTTGGGAGCGGGCCAAGTGGATATTACGCAGCACAATCCCTCTTTGGGTCAGAAAAAAAGGTTAATATTACCATGCTAGACCGCCTCCCCACTCCTTACGGCCTAGTCAGAGGTGGTGTGGCGCCGGACCACCAGAAGATTAAGAATGTGATTCGTGTATATGAAAAAATATCCCTTTCTCCGGGATTTCACTTCCTTGGAAATGTGATGGTTGGCAAAGATGTTACCATACAAAATCTAGGAGAAAATTTTCACGCAACAATATTTGCTTGCGGAGCAGAAACAGATAGGCAATTAGGTATTCCAGGAGAAGATCTGCTAGGTAGTCACACGGCCACTGCATTTGTTGGGTGGTACAATGGGCACCCAGATTATAGGGATCTTACCTTTGACCTAAATCAAGAAATAGCTGTTGTGGTAGGTCAAGGTAATGTTGCGGCTGATGTAAGCAGAATCTTATCAAAAACTGCAGACGAATTAAAAGAAACTGATATTGCAGAACACGCACTCCAACAGTTGGCTGAAAGCAAGATTAAGGAAATTCATGTAATCGGCCGCAGGGGACCTGCGCAAGCAAAATTTACCCCTGAGGAATTAAAAGAATTTGGTGAGTTGCAAGGTTGCGACCCAGTCGTAGACTCCTCTGCTTTAGAGTTAAATGAGGCCAGTCAAAAAGAACTGGAAAGTCCCGAAGGCAGAACAAATATTAAAAACTTTGAGGTCTTTAAGGATTTCGCGAGCAGAAATCTCCAAGAAAAGAATAGGAGTTGTTTTTTCCGATTTCTTGAAGGGCCCATTGAGATCACAGGCGCGGAACGTGTGGAAGGAGTCGTTTTAGCAAAAAATAAATTAAGTGGAGATCCATTTAAACAACGTGCCGAACAAACTGGTGAAACTGTTAACCAAAAATGTGGAATTTTATTTCGCAGTATAGGATATAACGGAATTCCCATCGAAGGTGTTCCATTCGACGAAAAAGGTGGGATATTCCCTAACGATAAGGGAAGGTTGCTTGAGAATAACTCTGTTGTGAGTGGTGTTTATGTCACTGGCTGGATTAAAAGAGGTCCGTCCGGAATTATTGGTACAAATAAACCTGACAGCGTTGAAACAGTCAATTGCATTCTGGAAGATATAGAAAAAATTGACGGTGAAAAGTCTGGACATAGCGGTATTATGAAGATCCTAAGTGAAAAACAAACCAGAGCTGTAAATTATGATGGTTGGAAAAAAATCGACGAAGCGGAAGTTAAACGTGGAGAAACAAAAGGGAAACCGAGAGAAAAGTTTACAAGGATCGAGGAAATGCTAGATATAGTTAAATGAATCGATCTGAACGAAGAAAAAATCTAAAAAAAACAAAAAAAGAATCACACAATCCTGATCATTCTAATCAAGAATCTGTTAGCAAGGCTATCGAAAATTACAAATTAGGATTCGAAAAGCAGCAAGAAAATAAACTTGATCAAGCCATCCGGTACTACAGAGAAGCAATTGTACTCCAACCTCATTTTTTGGAAGCACACAACAATCTAGGAAATCTTCTACGTAAAATTGGAAAGAGCGATGAAGCAGAGTCTTGCTTAAAGAAGGGTCTCGAAATTGATCCAAATAATGTCATTTTAAACAATAACTTAGCAACTGTTTACAACGAAAAAGGAAGAATAAAAGAAGCGATTACCATTCTTAACAAAACGATAGCGATTGATCCAAAATATTTTGATGCCAAAAATAATTTGCTCTTTTGCCTGATGGCTGATGGCAGAATCGAGGATGCAACCAAATTTGCAAAAGGTTTACAAAAAGAATTTCCAGAGAATGCTGAAGTTTACAATAATCTAGGGATTATCCTCTTTAAAGCAAACAATATCGAAGAAGCTATTGAACAATATAAAAAAGCGATTCAACTACAAGAAAACCATTCAGAAGCTCATTGCAATATGGGGATTGCTTTGACTGTTTGCGGATCTAAAGGTGCAGAAGTGCATCTTAAAAAAGCGACGGAATACTATCCAGGCAACCATAAAGCCTACAATGCATTAGGTAATTTTTTAGTAGAAGAAAAAAGATTTGACGAAGCTATAAAAGCTTATAGAAAAGCTATAGAGCTAAGGCCCAGTTTTTCTGAAGCCTTGAATGGAATTGGAAACGCGTATTTAAGAAAACAAAAATATGAAAAAGCCCTATATGCCTTAAACGAGTGCATTAGTAGTGACCCTCTGCACAAAAGAGCATTAGCCTATAAGGAAATATCATTAAACGAACTTGGGCGAAAAGAAGAGGCTCTATTGATCACGAATCTTGAAACAGATATTTTTTTAACATCTATCGCTAAAGATAAGGACAATTCTGAAGATATAGAAGCTTTCAACAACAAATTAGCAACTGAACTGCTTGCCCACAATTCCTTAACCCAGGAGCCGTTGCACAAAACAACCAAGAATGGAAAGCAAACCGGCTTACTTATGGAAAGCGCTGGGACCACCTTGCAGTCACTGATTTCTAAAATAAACTTTAAGATCGAGGAATATCTCAAGAATTTTTCAATCAATAAAAATAGGCCACATCATCAATCCAAGCCCATAAAATACTATCTATCAATCTGGGGAACAGTCTTAGAAAATGCCGGACATCAAGAACCTCACATACATACAGACGGATGGTTGAGTGGCGTATATTACGTTAGAATTCCAAAATCTATAGAAAATGATAAAGAAAACAGAGGATGTATTGAATTTGGAAAACCGGGGTACGATATTCCCTATTCCTACGAACCCTCAACGAAAACTATTTTGCCAACTAGCGGGATGTTGCTTCTTTTTCCCTCTCACTTGTTTCACAGAACAATACCGCTAAAAACAAACGAAATAAGAATAAGCGTTGCATTCGATGTAATACCAATACAATTCGCTTAATTTAAAGAGTCAAATCTAGTAAAATTATCATAACTCAATAATATTGTAATCTTATTCGTTTTTTTAAGGTTTAAATGATCATGAATAGAGCCGAAAGAAGAAGGCAAGAAAAGCTAATAAAAAAACAAAAAGAAGGCCGTGCTGAAGAAGCCGCCGATCAGAAAGCCATTGATTGGTTTCAAAAAGCTCTCATCTGCCAACAAAATTCTCAATTGGAAGAAGCGATTCAATTGTATAGAAAAGCACTCTCGGCTAACCATAATTTCATGGAGGCATACAACAATCTTGGGAATTTATTAAGAAATATTGGAAAACCAGAAGAAGCAAAATTGATCTTTGAGAAGGCTTTAAAAATTGATCCTGAAAATTCAACAATAAAAAGTAATTTAGCAACCGTTCTGCAGTTGCAAGGTCATGTAGATAAAGCGATTCATCTCCTGAAAGAAGTAATAGGAAATGATCCGAATCATACAGATGCACTGAATAATCTAGGATTACTTTATTACTCAAAAAGTCGATTCGAGGAAGCAAAAGAGGTTTTTGAAAAGATCTTATCAAACGATCGTGACAACACTGATGCGCTAAATAATCTTGGAACAATTTTACACTATGAGGGAAATAGCGAAAAAGCAGAAAAACTATTCAAACAAATAATTGATAGAATCCCTGAACATTTTAACGCAAAAAACAATCTAGGGGAATTATATGCAGATACGGATAAGATAGATGACGCTATCAATTGCTACAAAGATGCCTTAGAAATTAATCCAAAATTTACAAGATCGAAACGTAATCTTGGATTTTCCTATCTCTGGAAACAAGATTTGGATAATGCTCTACATTATCTTAAAGAAAGCGCTGAGGAGCAACACAATAACTTGTATCGAGTAAAAAAAGGATTTTTATCCAAAACGAGGATAAAGCATGATTATGATCAACTTAATTACCTTCTAAACAAAAAGTTAATAGATAAAAAATATACTAAAACAATTGAACAACTGGCACAGTTAAAAGATTCAAGTGAAGACCCCATAACGGTTCCCGAAGAAATCGAAGATTTATGCCAAAGAATCATTTTTCTTCCGGAAGAAAAGAACATAGGAAAAATTATCAATCCAGATTTGGATGTTGATAAAATTCAAAAAGATTTCCGGAAGCACGAGCCGGCTGAGTATGTTGTAATTGATAACCTGCTAACTAAAGAAGCGATGTTAGAAATTCGACGTTTTTGCAACGAATCAACTATATGGAAGACGGAATATGGTCCTGGATATTTAGGAGCTTTTATGGGAGAGGGCTTTGCATCCAAATTTATTATGAGATTTTCAGAAGAATTAAAAACAACATTTAAGGGTATTTTTGGAGATAGATTACTACAACAAGCTTGGGCGTTTAAATGCGATAATAGTCAATCTGGAGTAAAAATTCATGCCGATTTTGCCGCAGTAAATGTTAATTTTTGGCTGAGTCCCGATTCGGCAAATCTAGATACAAAAACTGGCGGGCTTATTGTTTGGGATAAACCATCTCCTGCAGATTGGCACTTTCAGGACTATAATACCAATGAAGAAAAGATTCGATCTTACCTGCAAGATCAGAAAGCAAATTTTATTCGTGTTCCGTTTAAAGAGAATCGTGTATTGATTTTTAACTCAACATTATTTCACGAAACTGATCAAATGAAATTCAAGGAAGGGTATGAAAACCGAAGAACCAATATGACTCTGCTTTATGGTAGAGATCTGAGAAAAAACTAATTGAAAGAAAGTTCATAGCAACAATAAAAAACCACAAGAACCATGAGTCCAAATGATAAGGAAACCAACGACGCTATAATGCTTTACGAAAAAGCCCTGACTCACCAACAATCTGGGGAGATAGATAATGCCATTAAATATTACAAAGATGCTATTCATAAGGATCCAAAGCTTTGGCAAGGTCAAAATAATCTAGCGAACTTGCTAATGTACCAAGGAGATTGTGAACAAGCTGTCAGTTTATACAAGAGCGCGCTAAAACTTAATCCAGAACATCCAATGATTCAAAATAATCTCGGCAATGCTCTGCTTGGAAAGCAAGAATTTCGTGAGGCAAAAAAATGGTTCGAAATAGCATTAAAAAATGACCCAAATCATGTTGAAGCTATCTCTAACCTTGGTCTTTGCCTAGCAGAGGAAAATAAGATTAATGAAGCTGAGGCCTATTTTCGTAAAGCAATAAAAATCAATCCTTCTTTTTCTAATGCGTACAATAATCTTGCTATGATATTGAAGAAAAAAGATAAATTAAATGAATCTATTGAAGAATATAAAAAAGCAATTACATTTAATCCTAATTTTTCTGATGCCTACTGCAATATGGCAATTAGCCTGATGGAAATTGGAAGAATTGATGAAGCTGAGAAAAACTTTCTTCAGTCGCTAAAACTAAGCCCGAGTAATCTGCATGCTAAAATCAGCTATGCCGGTTTTCTAAAAACTTCGGGAAGAATTGATGAAGCCACAGAATTATACCAATCAATACTCTCGAAAAATCTCGATGTTGATCCTGAGTTATACCGAAATTTTGCGCACACAAAAACATTTTCTAATGAGGACGAGGATGTGCAAAAAATGGAAGTTATGCTCAAAAAGGATAATGTAAGTGACCATGCAAAAACCCACCTTTGTTTTGCTTTAGGAAAAATTTATGAGGACTTAAATCAAATAGAGAAATCCTTCACCTACATAAAACAAGGGAATGCGATGGTAAGAAAAACATACAAATATACTACAGGCGATATGGAAAAATATTTTAACAACATTATAGAAACGTTCCAGCCAGACTTGATCAACAAATTTAAGGATAGTGGTCTTAGGGGAAAGGAAAATATTTTCATCATAGGCATGCCAAGATCGGGAACATCTCTAGTAGAGCAAATTCTGTCTAGCCATTCGGAAGTTCGCGGTGGCGGAGAACTCAAATATCTCGAAGATGTAATCACAGACCGCAATAAAAGAAAGTACCCAGAGATCCTTGGAAGATTCTCTTCTCAGGATTTCAGCGAAATGGGCACACTATATATGGATAAAATAAAACAATTTCTCGATAAAGAAAGGTTTATCTCCAATAAACTTCCGCAAAATTTTTTATATTTGGGAATAATCAAATTAATTTTTCCCGAATCTAAAATTGTTCACTGCAAGCGTAATTCACTAGATAATTGTATATCAATATATAAGAATTATTTTGTTGGCCATCAGCCATATGCTTATGATCTTGAGGAATTAGGAGCATATTATAAATTATATGAAAAATTGATGAAACACTGGGGCCAACTATTCCCAGATGGGTTTTTTGATATTCATTACGACGATTTAGTCCGAGACCAAAAAAAGCAAACGCTGAAATTGCTAAAATTCTGTGAGCTGGATTGGGAAGACAATTGCATGAAATTCTATAATACAAAAAGAATCGTAAATACAGCAAGCTCTGTGCAAATTCGAAAACCGATTTATAAAGACTCCCTTGAAAGCGGGAAAAAATACAAAGATTTAATTCTACCCTTATTGAATATATTAAAAACAAGTTAGATCAATCATGAGTCAAGAGGGCAATTCTTCTGATCCGATTTCTCAAAAAGCATTAAAATTTTTTGAAAAAGGATCCTCATTGCAAAGCAGCGGGGATCATAAAAAAGCTGTTAATGCGTTTAAGGAAGCCATATTAATTCAGCCCGATTTTGTTGAAGCGCATAATAATCTCGGATTAGCTTATCTAGCGCTTTCGGATGCACCAAAAGCAGAACTATCATTTCTGGAGGCTCATAAAATCGATCCAAAAAATTCCATAATACTTAATAACCTTGGAGTTGCATGCCGCATACAGGTAAAATTGGACGAGGCAATTAGCTTCCACAAACAAGCGATAGATTCTAATCCAAATTATAAAGAAGCACATAATAACCTTGGTGCCGCACTGAGCTCAAGCGGCAAGGCAGAGCAAGCCGCTGATTCTTACAAGAAGGCAATCAAGATCGATCCTAAGTATGCAGAAGCACACAACAATTTAGGCGGCCTATTAACAAAACAAGGTAAGTTAGATATGGCAATAAAGGAAATTGAAACCGCGATACAAATTAAACCTAAATACGGACAAGCATACTGTAATCTCGGCAATGCTTTAAAGGATATGGGAAAAATAGGAGAAGCTGCCTTAGCTTACGGGAATGCATTAGACGCAAATCCATCAGACTCCATAAGCTACAGCAATTTTCTCTTCTGCAATCATTATCGACCTGGGATTTCTTTGGAGAAAATAAATAAAATGCATTCTGAGTGGGCAAAAACATATTGCGATGACCTGCCTAAATTCAATAATTATCCCAATATTCAACTTGTGCCCAAAAAAACTCTTTCAATTGGATTAGTCTCTCCTGATTTTAAATCACATCCAGTAGGTTATTTTCTTTCATCATTTCTAGATAAACTAGATAAGGACAAAGTAAAAATTTATTGCTACTCGGATCTTATGAGGGGTGATGGAGATAAAATAACAGCGGGCATAAAAAATTCTGCCGATAGCTGGAATGAAGTTTCTGGATTTTCCCATCTATCCTTGGGAAAAAAGATTCAAGAAGATGGCATCGATATACTTTTTGATTTAGTTGGTC
>CAYMIQ010000009.1:7334-9931 GCA_964390605.1 uncultured Rickettsiales bacterium | reverse complement strand
AACAAGCCCTTGTCCAACTACTTCGTCAATTACTATAAACTGAGGATCATAGCCATTTTTTTTATTTTTCAGAACATAATGTGAGGCGAGCCAACCGAGAAAAAATAGCGCAAAAATAACAAGGGCAAAATAGCTCTTCCCAAGATCATCAATGATAAACCATGCTATTACTAGTGTGGTCAGCGTAGCTATTGTGCCTGGTATTTTTGGTAAATAACCTATGCCAAAAAAAGTTACGACTAATTTCGCGATAGCATAAGTCTTTTTATGATATGGTTTTTCAGACATTTTCAGGACTCTAGTCAAGAGAGATGGATACAATAGTTTGAACCGCTATCCCTTCCTGTCTGCCAAGAAAGCCTAGTTTGTCAGTGGTGGTTCCCTTGATGCTTATTATTTTTTTATCAATTTTAAGAATTTTTGAGAGTCGTGCAGTAATTTTTGTTTTCCATTTATTAATTTTTGGTGATTCACATATTATTGTTGAATCTAAATTCATGATCCTTCCATTATTTTTTTGCAACACATCGAGGGCAAAATTTAAGAAAATTAAAGAAGATGCATTTCTCCATTTTTTTTCTGATGAAGGAAAGTGTTGACCGATATCACCCATCGCCAAGGCGCCAAGTATGGCATCCGTTATCGAATGAAGACCAACATCTGCATCTGAGTGCCCAGACAAAGCCATTCGGTGCTTTATTTTAACTCCGTATAATGTGATAAAATGACCAGAAGTAAAGCCATGCACATCAAAGCCCTGGCCAACCCTGATATCTTGTAACTTTAATGAAGATTTCATTTTTGTTATTTCTTTTGCCCTCATATAATCCTTTTTTGTTGTTATCTTGAAGTTTCCAGGATCCCCCTCTATTACAGCTACCGGAATTTTAGTCTTTTCAGCAATGGCCGCATCGTCAGTTACTTCGTGTTTTTTTAAATCATTGTGCGCCTTACGTATTTTATTGTAGTGAAAACCTTGCGGGGTCTGGGACTGCACAATATTTTTTCTACTAACAGTTACTAGAGTGTTAAGATCTTTTTTCAATAATTTCAAGGTATCTACCACGGGAGTAGCAAGAATTACCGCTGGATTTTTATTCAATTTCTTAATTATTTTGCTTATGTGTTCTTTGGAAACAAACGGCCTAGCTGCATCATGTATCAAAACTTTGTTTGGTAGTAAATTTTTTAAACTATTCAATCCCAGCCTTACAGAGTCCTGCCTAGTCTTTCCTCCTTTGACATGCTTAGTAACCTTTAAACCTGTTACAGATTTTTTATAAAGATTGAAATCTTTTGGATTGATGACTACGGTTACATAATCAACGTCAGGATGCTCAGTAAAATTTTTTACCGTTTCACGAAGAATAGTGCTACTGTTGAGCGCAAGGTATTGCTTTGCTATGCTATCCCTGATACGACTTCCTCGTCCAGCTGCGACAATAAGTGCTGCTACTGACATGGTGAAATATACTATATTAAGCTTATCATAATGTAACTATGACAAATTTCTTTTTATCAGAATACTTCCTTTTTAGATTGGCATCCATACTATCCCTGCTTCCTGTAATTTTCTATTCAATAAAGTTAGTAAATAGGGATGTAAAATATACTGCTCTTCTTTTCGTAGCTCTTTTTGGTTTAATTGCCTTAACTGTCTCTAAGTTGTCAAACAATTATTTAGTAAGCTTTAATGTGTCATTGTTAATAATCGCTTCCTTGACTACTTTACTCTTTATAATTACTTCCTTTCTTGTCAAGGACTGCTGGAGAATCTCTTCGCTTCTAATGCCATATATATTGGTGTTAACTACAATTGCCGCTTTTACCGAAGATAGAACGGGAGGCGCAATGGCTTCGTCGTCAATACCTGGGTCGTGGCTTGCTGTGCACGTTACTGTATCTTTATTTTCCTATTCTTTTCTTACTTTAGCCGCCGTTTCTGGCACGTCTGTGTTCTTTAGAGAAAATGCCATAAAAATTAAAAAAAGAACTGGTTTTTTCAAGCACTTACCATCAATAGTTGACGGCGAGAGAATAGAGGTCCTATTTTTGATGATTGCGTTTGGATGTTTGGCTCTAGCTTTGCTAACTGGCATGTCACTGGAATATTATGAATCTGGGAAAATTTTTGCACTAAATCACAAGAGCTTATTTTCCTATTTTACATTTCTGCTTATCGCCGCTCTTTTTGCCTATAGAAAATGGAAAGGAACAAGAGGGAAGAGGGCAGCAAGAATTGTTTTGCTATCGTATCTACTACTGACCTTGGCTTATCCGGGCGTAAAATTTGTCCAATTTATTTTAATCACCTGATTCAAGCCTCATATGAGGTTAAATTTGCTTAACATGTTGCCTTTGCATGTAATCAGCATTATAAGTTTATTGCACAAAATTTGTTCAATTTTATAAAATGATGAAAAAATGGGCATAAATGTAGGAAATGTTAATGTTAATGGGAACGTTTTTTTAGATATTAGTTCTTTTGTAGATAAAACAATCAAGTTTCGATTTCAAGCGCGATATGATGAGAATCATGATGGTGGCCAAGGGGATGGGTGGCATATAGATGATATAAAAATATATAAGAAATCAGG
>CAYMIQ010000009.1:0-7324 GCA_964390605.1 uncultured Rickettsiales bacterium | reverse complement strand
GCGTTACCGACAAGCCCTTTAGAAATCTGGTCAGTAATTTTGGTGCTCCTTTAGTATTTTCTGAGATGATTGCTAGTAGAGCAATAATCAGGGGTAATCGAAAAACTCTCAAGATGTCAAATTCCGGTAACGAGGAGATCTTCTCGATACAATTAGCTGGCTGTGAAGAAGATGTTATGTCGGAAGCGGCAAAATTTTGCCAGGATCTTGGTGCGAAGATTATTGATATTAATATGGGTTGCCCAGTGAAAAAAGTGGTTAATGGTGATGCTGGCTCAGCATTAATGAAAGATGAAATGCGCGCTGCAAGTATTATTAGATCTGTTGTTGGGGCCGTTGAAGTTCCTGTTACTTTAAAAATGAGGACGGGCTGGGACGACAATTCTCGGAATGCGCCTAGATTAGCAAAAATAGCTGAGGAATGTGGAGTTAAAATGATTACTGTTCATGGAAGAACAAGGTGCCAATTTTACAAGGGGCGATCAGACTGGGGTTTTGTAAAAAAAGTCAAAAGTGCAGTTAATATTCCCGTTATTGTGAATGGTGATATTAATTCAATAGCAGATGCTAAAAATGCTCTATCTCTTTCTGGGGCTGATGGGGTTATGATTGGTCGAGCAACATATGGGAAACCGTGGTTTATTAGCCAGGTGCAAGCAAACCTTGACAATCAATCAAAAGACACGCCCAAGCTATCTCTAGTTCGCGAAACTGTGTTGAGTCATTTCGAAGATATGCTGGGTCACTACGGAAGTAAAACAGGAGTTCTTTTGGCAAGAAAACATATTGGTTGGTACAGTCACGGTTATCCAAATGCTGCGACCTTTAGAAGTGAAATAAATTCACTGAATAACTCAGCACTCATAAAAGAAAAAATATCTAATTTTTTTCAGTAACCTTAATGGGTATAACATTAAAAAAATCGAAAAAGTCTTCTGAAGATCAATCAGTAGCTTTTATAGAAAAATTTGTCAGCCCCAAAGTCGTTCTGGAATCTTTTCCCGATATTATTTTGATAGTGGATAAAAAAAATATAGTTTTATTTGCCAATCATGCAGCAGAGAGATTCTTGCGCCTTGGGCGCCGCAAAATAGTGGGAAAGCATTTGGATAATTTCTTTTTTAAAGATAGCCCATTATTTGATTTGCTAAAAAAAGCCAAATCCTATTCTGATGTTATTAAGGATGAGGAATTTTACTTAGATTCCTTGAAATCAAGAAAAGATTTATTTGGTGCTCAGATTTCAGGAATGGAAGATTATCCAGAAACTCGCATTATTAGACTGCAAGAAAAAACTGTGACCAAAGAAGTTCACCAAAGATTTCGGTCCGATCAAGCAGGGGAATCTTTGTCTGTTATGAGTAGAGTTTTTGCTCATGAAATCAAAAACCCATTATCCGGGATTAGAGGCGCAGCCGAACTCTTGGAAGCAAGACTTTCCAGTGAAGATTTTGATTTAACAAAAATGATACGCGAGGAAGTAGATCGCATCTGCAGATTGGTCGATAAAATGGATGTTTTCGATGGTGACTATTTCTTCTTAAAGAAACAAATTAACATACATAAAATTCTTGAACATGTACATTCTGTTGCTGTAAATGGTTTTGCTTCAGAAGTTACCTTTATTAAGGATTACGATCCTTCGTTACCTGATATTGAGGGGCATGAGGATCAATTAGTTCAAGTATTTTTAAATTTAATTAAAAACTCATCAGAAGCGCTTGCTAAATCGAAAGGTAAAATTCTTCTAAGAACATCGTATAGTCATCCATCCAGGATTGCATCCAAAGAATCAATTTATGATAATCTGCCTATAGTTGTAGAGATTCGAGATAGTGGCGGCGGTATACCAAAGGCAATGTTAGACTCCATATTCAATCCTTTTGTTACCACGAAAGATACTGGTTCTGGTTTGGGGCTTTCCGTTGCATCTAAAATAATCAATGATCATGGCGGTAGAATAGAATTTGCCAGCAAGCCGGGTCAAACAATTTGTTTCGTTAAATTTCCCGCTATCCAGAAAACAAAGAAGAGCAGGGCGACATGAAAAAGATTCTTATAGCTGAAGATGATCGGTCTTTGCGCAAAGTAATAAGTGAGGCGTTAGCAAGACAGGGATATGAAACTCAATCCACTGGTAATGCTGGTACTTTGTGGAAATGGATCTCATCTGGAGAAGGTGATTTGGTGATCACAGATGTTGTTATGCCGGATGAGAACGGAATTGAATTAATTCCAAAAATCCAAAAACTTAGACCAAAAATGAAAGTAGTGGTTATGAGTGCTCACAACACTCTTTTGAATGCAATTAAGGCGAATCAAAAAGGTGCTTTTGATTACCTTCCAAAACCCTTTGACCTTACTCAATTATTTGAGATTGTTAAAAGAGCACTATCAGACAAAACCACGAAATTAATTGAAAGTGCTCCAATTGTATCTGATAAGGTGCCCTTAATTGGCAAATCCCCTGCTATGCAGGATGTTTATAAAACTTTAGCGCGCCTGATTACTACAGATTTTACAGTTTTGATTGTCGGCGAATCGGGAACCGGAAAGGAATTGTTTGCTCGAGCAATCCATCATTTAGGATCAAGAGCGGATTCTCCTTTTATTGCTGTAAATGTAGCGGCCATTCCTAAAGAATTAATAGAAAGTGAACTCTTTGGGCATGAAAGAGGTGCATTTACCGGAGCTGTTGCTAAAAGTATGGGGCGCTTTGAACAGGCGAATGGAGGTACCTTATTTTTAGATGAAATAGGTGACATGCCCATGAGTGCTCAAACTAGACTGTTGAGAGTTTTGCAGGAGGGTGAATTTACTTTAGTAGGTGGAAATCAAATTATTAAAT
The DNA here is from genome assembly GCA_964390605.1 of uncultured Rickettsiales bacterium. Taxonomy (GTDB): domain Bacteria; phylum Pseudomonadota; class Alphaproteobacteria; order UBA8558; family UBA8558; genus UBA8558. The sequence continues at coordinate 4,476 of CAYMIQ010000009.1, read as the reverse complement.
CTAACGTCAGGATAGTTGCCGCTACTCATCAAGATTTATTTGATCTTGTGCATCAAGAAAAATTTAGAGAGGATTTATATTATCGTTTAAATGTACTTCCAATAAATTTACCACCCCTAAGGAGCAGATTGTCAGATATCCCTGATCTTGTGAATCATTTCTTTTCATTACATTGTAAAAAAAGAATGAAACAGAAATCTTTAGATTCGGCTGGAATTAAGAGATTAAAAGAGCATTCTTGGCCTGGTAACGTCAGAGAATTAGAAAACTTTATTATTAGGCTGGAAACACTTTACTCAGAGTCAGTGATTCCAGTTTCAATAGTGGAAAAAGAGTTGTCACAACTCCCCACCTTAAACAGGCAACAAAGCAAAGAGACGTTGTACGATGATACTTTGGGTGATGCTGCGGAAAGGCATATAAAGTCATTCTTTAATATGCACAAAGATACTTTGCCAGCATCAGGCATATATGGGAGGATTATGAGAGAGGTCGAAAAACCATTAATAATTGCAACCCTGCAAGTAACGCGCGGAAATCAAATCAAGGCAGCACATCTTTTGGGTATGAATAGAAATACTTTAAGAAAGAGAATCAAGGAGCTCGGCATAAAGGTAATTAAGAATTAATAATGCGGGACCGATTATGAATATAAAGATTAAATCACAAGGAATTAAAATAGGCTTAATATTTGATATTGTAGGAAAATTCTGGGGAGATTTTTCTAAATGGGCAGAAAATATTTCCTTATTTAGAAATGCTGCTTTTCTTCTTGTGATTGCATCGGTCTTTTTTGCTGGGTGGACCTATTCTGTTTTGACAGACGCAGATTTTCTAAAATCAAATCCAAAAACAACCCAAGGGATTTTGATTGCAGATCTGATGTTATTTTTAACCTTAGGTATTCTCGTTTTTAGAAAATTAGTCTCCATTTGGATTTCAAGAAAGCGTGAATTTTCTGGATCCAGAATACATGTTCGCTTGGTCTCAATTCTTGCCTTGTTAACTGTTACGCCAGCTATACTAGTTGCTGTATTTTCTATTTTGATTTTTAATATGGGTATCCAGGGATGGTTCAGTGAACAAATTAGAAATACACTAGAAGAGTCGCAAACGGTTGCCCAATCCTACTTAAAGGAACATCAAAATAATGCCAGATCCCAAATTATTGCTTTAGCTCGAGACCTAAGGAGTGAGGGTGATACAATTTATCAAAACCCAGGATACATGAATAATATAATTGCAGCTCATGCAGTCTTAAGATCGCTTTCGGAAATTATTATTTTTGAAAGAAGCGGAAGATTGCTTGCTAAGGCTGGGGATAGTTTTCTGATAGAATTTGAGGGGGCTCCACCAAATTGGGCTTTTAGCGCGGCCGGTAATGGTGAGGTTGCTATATGGACCACAGATCAAGGAGATCGCGTTAGGGCATTAATAGAACTAGACAGGGAAAGAAATGTTTTCCTATATGTTGGTCGTATGGTTGACAAAGAAGTATTAGGTCACATGGATAGACATCAAAATATTTATAATTTTTACAAGACATTGGAAGAAAATAAATCAATCTTACAGATCACTTTCGCTGTGGTTTATATTTTGGTATCACTTATTCTCCTGCTTGCGGCCGTATGGGCTGGCATGGTGTTTGCTTCTCGATTGACAGAACCAATTAGCGCAATCATTGATGCATCAGAAAAAGTTAGAGGAGGGGATCTTTCGGTAAGATTAAAAAAACTTTCTGAAAAGAAAGATGATGAGTTGGGTCGACTCGGCGTAACATTCAATAAAATGATTGCCCGCCTCTCTCGCCAAAGGAATAGTTTGGTCAATAGTTATGAACAATTGGATATCAGAAGACGCTTTACTGAGGCTGTGTTGGGAGGTGTCTCATCAGGAGTTATTAGCCTAAACAAAAAACTTGAAATTAATTTAATTAATCCTTTCGCTTTAGATTTTCTAGGCATTGAGCTAAAGCGAAGTATAGGTAAGAAAGCATTTCAGGTTCTTCCTAGCCTAAGCCCACTCATAGAAGAGCTAACAAAAACTAACAAGCGTTTTGTCGAGAAAGAAATCGAATTAAAGAACAATCGCCAAATGACAAGAATTTTATTGAGGATTACAGTTGATAGGAAAAATTCTGATATACTTGGGTATGTTGTTACTTTCAGTGATGTTTCGGAATTAATTCTTGCTCAAAGAAAAGCAGCCTGGTCTGATATCGCTAGAAAAATTGCTCACGAAATTAAGAATCCGTTAACCCCGATTCAACTATCTACTGAACAATTAAAACGCAAATATTCAAAACAAATCAAATCTGACTTAAAAACATTTAAGATTTGCACAGACACCATTACTCGTCAGGTTAGGTTTATCGCGGACATGGTGGATGAATTTTCCTCCTTTGCACGTATGCGTGAACCAATTTTGAAAAAGGAAAATTTAACTGAAATTTGTAAGGGAATCGTTTTTTTGCATAAGAGGGTTTATAGAAATATAAGTTGTGAATTCCAGTCCGATGATCTAAAAGTAACAACTTTTATTGATGCGCAACTTATCAGTCAAGCTTTAACGAATTTAATAAAAAATTCTGCAGAGTCGATTCTCAGAAAAAACAAAAATCAGAAAAGAGCAAAAGGAAAAATAAGTGTTAAGCTAGATGAAAATATCAATCAGATTATTTTAACTGTAACTGATAACGGTGAGGGTGTTTCTAGTAAGATAAAGAATCACTTAACAGATCCATATTTTACGACTCACCCAACAGGAACCGGTCTCGGTTTAGCTATTGTGAAAAGAGTAATAGACGGACATCGTGGCCACCTAATATTTGAGAATGAGAAAAAAGGTGGAGCGAAAATAAGCATTATAATACCAACGAGCAAAGAAAAAACCTTATTGAATAAAAGGAAAGCATAATGAAAAACACAGTACTTGTTGTTGATGATGAGCAGGACATTCGTCAGTCAATCGCCAATATACTCGAGGATGAGGGTTTCGAGGTGTGTGAGGCAGATGATAGTGAAGGTGCTTTTCAGGTATTAAAAGAAAAGAATATTGCGCTAGTGTTGCTAGATATCTGGCTAAATAGAAATGACCTTGATGGATTACAAATCCTCCAGAGGATAAAAAAAGATCGTCCCAAACAGCCAGTTATTATGATAAGTGGTCACGGAAATGTAGAGACCGCTGTGAAGGCCACGAAATATGGAGCCTATGATTTTATTGAAAAGCCTTTCGATCCGGACCGCATGATTGTCACTATTAAAAGAGCCATAGAAAATCTGCAATTGAAAGAACAGATTGACACTTTAAAAACAAGAATTAGCAATGAAAAAACAGAAATTCTAGGGGAGTCAAAATTAATCAATAAATTACGCCAAGATATTTCTAGAGTTGCTAAATCTGGAAGCAGAGTTTTGATTACAGGAGCAGCGGGTACTGGAAAGGGAGTAACGGCAAATATGATCCATAATCTTTCAGATCGTAGTGAACAACCATTTATTAGCGTAAACTGTGCGATGATGAAATCTGATGATCTTGAATCTGAACTTTTTGGTTCAGCATTAATTGACGGCAATAACACTAAAAGGAAAGTGGGAACTTTTGAAAAGGCGAATAAAGGATCGTTGTTCTTGGATGAAATTGGAGATATGCCAATAGAAACACAAGGAATAATTGTACGCATTCTGCAGGATGAAGTTTTTCATAGACCGGGGGACACCAAGCCAATAGACTTAGATGTTAGAATTATTTCCTCTTCAAGCCAAAATTTAGAAGAAAATACTAAAAAGGGAACCTTTAGGGAAGATCTTTACTATAGAATCAATGTGGTTCCTCTTTATGTTCCATCACTTAAAGAAAGAAGAAATGATATACCAGTGTTAATTGATTCGCTGCTTGAAGACTTATCTGGAAATTTAGCATATCACCCAATAGAATTTGAGAAAGAAGCCATGCAACGATTAATAGATTATGAGTGGCCAGGTAATGTTAGACAGTTACACAATGTTTTGGAGTGGATATTAATAATGACCAATGATGAAGATCACAAAATATCCGCTTCTATGTTGCCTCCAGAAATCAAGAGTCAAGGCAAAGCAGACTCAACACAGCAAAATGAAGACGTGACTTCTCTAAATTTGCGTGAAGCCAGGAATGAATTTGAAAAGAACTATTTGCTAAATCAGATTAATCGATTTAATGGGAATATCTCAAGAACTGCTAATTTTATAGGCATGGAAAGAACTGCACTTCATAGAAAATTAAAGGCCCTAGGGTTAGAAAGCAAAATTATAAAGGGAGAAGAATCAAAAGGATAGGTCATTACTTGTTATCATTTTTATTTTTTTGTGGTGAATATTTATGAGTATGAAAATTATAATTTGTGGAGCGGGGGAGGTTGGCTTTAGTATAGCGAGACATTTGTCTGCTGAGGACAATGACGTTACAATTATTGATCAATCCGAGGATCTTGTC
>CAYMIQ010000008.1:0-10090 GCA_964390605.1 uncultured Rickettsiales bacterium | reverse complement strand
CTTTTTAGTTTTTATTCTTTTCAATCTCGGGATATTAAATCCACGTCGTTCTATACTGTCGATTCTAAATTTCCAAAACATTTTCTTTAATTCATTTTTTGTATAGCAATGCATATATGGTATACCAAAACATTCATGGAGCATGGTTCCAAGTATTGGCCGCAGAAAGTCATTCTTTTTGATCCATTGATAAATTGTAAATTTTTGTCCAGTTACTTTATCAATAATATGTTGTACACCACGAAGCATTTTTGCCATTATAATTTTCAGGGAACCTTTTCTGTATAAGCCAACAACACCTTGACCCGATACTTTAAGGACTCTGTTCATTTCATTTATTGCTTTTCGTGGATCGCGCATGTGGTGTAAAACACCTATAGAATAGGTAAAGTCAAAAGTATTATCTTTAAACGGCAAGGAAGACGCATCAGCCTGTTGGAATTTGGGATTCACTGGAGATGGAAAATGCTTTCTTGCTTCTTTGGTTGATTTTTTACATTCAGCAATGGACGCGCTTGAATAATCTATTCCCGTATATTCGGAACCAGGTCTCAGTTTGGAACAAATAAGAAAAGCGTCGACTGCCTGCCCACAGCCAATCTCAAGAAATTTTATTGACCGCTCAGGCAGTGGAAGTGTATTCATTTCTGCGCGCAGCCAAGGTTCCATGCGATAACGATGTTGCACTTTATTTAAAAATGACCCCTTTATTCCACAAGGGTGGTCATGCCAAAAATCATCCTGAAGTATTTTTTTTGAGTGTCTCATTGTTAACTAAGCAACAATATATTTTTATTCTTTATGAAGTAAATAAAAATGTTGCAAGAAGTTAGTTTCGATATTTTGCCTTCGTCCTATCATCTTTTTTGAGATCAAGGATTGCGAAATTGAATGATATGGCGCCATTCTCAATTTGACCTTCATCCAGAACCTTCACCTTCAATCCGCTTGATTCTAGGGTTGCCAGTGCGGTCGGTCTATCATTTTGGTTGCTATAAAAAATAGCGATCTGAAATTGCTTCGGCATTAATTTGAGCCTATCATTCCGAACGGTTGCAAAAGAATGAGTGGAAAGGTACCCCTCTAGGAGTAATTCTTTGAATAGATGAGCATAACCCCTTAGTCCCAGCAGAGCTCCGTATAATGCAGTCATATTGATTGCCCCCCTTGAAACACACCGAGCATCAGGATGCTCCAAGGTTTCGTTATTTTTATACCACAGAAGAGGTTCTCTTAACACTATGCCCTTTTTTGTCTTTCTAATAGGCGCAGACTTAACATCGTATGGTCGTATTTTAAAAAAGAGATCGACAACCGATTTGTACTGATCCTTTCTAATGCCACATTTGTTAGCTATGCCGTATGACTTAATTTCAATAGAGCTGGTTACAACATTGCCTAAAGAGAGAAATCCGGAGAGACCGAAAGTTAAGATTATAGCTGTTAGCAAGGGTCCATTGATTGGTCTCATGCTGAATCGATCCAGGAATGCATTGACTAATTTTAAAATCACCAAACCCAGCGTTGCACTTACAAGGAAGAAGATCATGATAGTTAGAATTTTCAAGGAAATGCCTGACAGAGTGCTCGCAGGGAGAGTGTTCAGCATGGTTGCATCAAGAACAAAAGCTGTAATATGATTTCCACTTTGGATGGTCTTCTCGCCAAAAAGCAAAGCGCCAAGAAAAAGGAAAAATACTATTATTTTTAATGTATTAAGGGTTATGGCATTTAACGAATCAGTTATATTTATAGAACGTAAGAGGACAGCATAAAGTCCCGCGAGGGACAAGAAAGTGAAAGGAGCCATCGCGGCTAGCATATGATCACTGCTCATCACTCCGTGGCCATTAACATGTAGAAGAAAAGCTAAAGATAAACAGATTAAGAAAGTTAATTGAGTCAGCGTCATAGAATTGATAAGCTGGCCTTTCTGTTTTCTAATTACATTTATAGCTAGAAGAATTACGGAAACGAAAAATCCGAAAATCGGGACCACGATGCCTTTTGATGTTTGCAGTAATGACAAAAGCGGAAACCAGTATCCAGCATGAAAGCGGAAATAATTGGAATAGATATTCATTGGTTCAATTATCGTCCAAAGAAAGAAAAAGGGGCCACCGAGCAGATAGCTAATGATGCAATAAAGTAACGTTGCCGTTACAGCACCAGCGAAGACATACAAAGCGCTAGCAATAATGGGATGACGTAGATATTTATGATTGAGATAGAGGTACCAGAAGGCAACCGCAGGAATGTAGGTGCCTAGATAGGTTGATTGTAATGCTGATGCCCACGTCGCACCAGCCAGCATCAGCCATAATTTCCATCTCTTACTTTGGGACGCAAATAGCATAAACAGCAGTGTCAGCAATAGATTTAGCGCGCCGTCATGGGTGCTGTAGTCCCACTCGAATGATATGACAGCATGAAATTGACTGTAAGTTCCAAAAGCGACACTGCTTATGAATGCAACGTGCTTGTTAAACAAGTGTTTAACGATTAAGTAGAATGTTGCGAGCAGCATACAGAACATTGACAAGTGTAGAACGTACTGTGCCGTCACGGGTGAAAAAAGTTTATGGGTGAGTAAGCCTTTTATGGCCCAAGAAATTCGGGTGGCTTTGTAGTTTTCATACATTGTATGATATAACTCTCCCGCCAAAGGATAATCATGACCCGTTTCTAGCAAATATCTTTTGCCAATCCACGCATCCGAAGGATTGCCGTAAGGGAATAACCATTCTTGATTTGCAGCAAATAGAATGAATGGAATAGCTAGAAGGAAAACAAGATTCCAGTCAATCTTATGACGTACGAAACTTGTCATTATGAATTGATATGGGATACAGTCATTAAAAAAAACATCCTAACTATTAGTGTACTTCAAGTCAAACAGATGATATAAGATTGCAAAAATGACAGAAATCCTGATGAAATTTGCTTCTTTTTTTTTGGTAATTTATTCGAGCCTAAGCTTTTCTGCCACAGCGGATCATTGGGAAAGAATGCAAGAGCGAACAGGGGTGCCCGATCCAACAGGAGTTCATCATGTTCAAGAACATGCTATCGCGGCGTATGATAGTGGAGATTTAAAAGGTGCATTCGGGTGGTTCACAAAATGGGCAAAAGAGTTTGGTAACCCTTATGGCCAATTTCGACTTGCTAATATGTATTTTAATGGATTGGGTGTTGCCAAAGACCATGAAAAGGCAGCAGCATGGTTCTTGGAATCGGCCAAACAAGGTTACAGAACGTCCCAGGATCGTTTGGCTATGATGTATTTGAAAGGTCAAGGGGTTCCCCAGAATTTTAGTAACGCAGCAGAATGGTTCCGGAAAGCTGCAGAAGAAAATGCAGAAACCAATCTGAAGGTTGAAGAATCAAATCCAGAAAGCAATGTGCATAGCTTTCAAGTGACTGACATCCAAACTCAAAGTGATGCACAAATTAGCTTGGCAATTTTATATCGTGATGGACGGGGGGTTGAGCAAAGTGATTCCATAGCTTTCCAATGGTTTCGCAAAGCAGCGGATCAGGGGGATGGCTTTGCACAGGCATCAATTGGCGAAATGTATGAAGCAGGTCGAGGTACGGAGCAAAACGTTGAAGAAGCTTATAAATGGTATCGCATGGCTGCGGATCAAGGAGATACAGTGGCTCAGCGACATTTAGCACGTTTTTATAGCGAGGGTATTGGCGTTTTAAAAAATGAATCTGAAGCTAATAAGTGGTTGCGTTTAGCAGAAGAGGAAGAATAGTTAGAGCAATACCCCTTCCTTAAGAATTTAGTATTAGAAGCGTGGAAGCTTCGGACAGGTGGTAGTTGAAAAACTCCAACACTTGATATTGTCCCAACTCCTTTTTTGTTTTTTGTAATGCTGTGGCATAATAGCTCTTACGAGTGTTACCTTAAACTCAATCGAACCGGAGGAGAAGTATTGTTCATCGATCGTCTTAAATGTTAATTCATTTGCCATGTCCTTGATCATGCTTTCGGTTAGAAGAGGTTTCATTGGAATTTTTTCAAGCACTTCACTGACATATCCCTTTGTAAAACTGGATAACATCGATTCAGAATCTCTAATTTTTTTAAATACATGTGAATATATCTCAAATTTTTCATCTGTGCTTCTATACTTATCCATGATCTCCGTTAATTTCTTTGAAGAAATATTTGATATGATCATTTTTTCTAAGGTTTCTTTGGCTTGTTGATGTTTCTCCTCTACTCGCGAGAGAATAGCAATCGTATCTTTATAGTTGATTCTTGAGTATGCATCGAAGAGGGGTATTTCAGAAAAAGTATAGCCCTGGTAGTAGGGATATATATTGCCCTGCCACCCTAAATCACTTCTAATATGTACAGGTACCAGTGAACTAAAATACCGAGCACCGGCAATAGCATTATAGATCATTGTATAATTAATTTTTTCTCCATAACTTGACGCCGGCAATGCTAGATCTTTGTGTTGAGTCACATTTTGATGTATAGCTACTTCGTCAACAATCTTTGCATCCTGATAACCCCCTTCGTACATTAAAACGATTCTATTAAAAAATGGATCATACTTTTTAAGGTAATCATAGACTTCCGTTATTAAGCGATGTGAGTCTTGCAGATATGTCAATTTATAATCCCATCGGTAAATATTCTGATCCCTAGAGATTGATGCCTTATTGACTAAAGACATTGCTGTTATAAAAATAATGGGCAAAAGAATTAGATGTCTTGTCATATTCTTAAGATAACTAAGCAAAGTTAATGATTTCCTTTCTCATTAAAAAGGTTTTCTATTTTTAGTGTTTGTTGATAAAGCCAGTTGCTTGTTTTTTGTTCGATCGGATTTGTAATACCCGTTACCAAAGGAAGAATTGATATCAGCAATGCATATGCTACGAGGCGATTCCCATTTGCTTGCTGTATATTTTTAGCGAGAAAGCTGTAAAACACAGCAATGGAAATGAATAAGAAAGGTAGCATGGGGTAGATCATATAATCATAACCTAGAGACATGGCTCTTCCGAATGTGTGTTGTATTAAATGAAATGCAAAAGCTATTTCAAAAGCGACAAGCAAGCAAAAAGTATTAAAATAATATCTGTCCTTTAATTTTTTTTGTAGCAGTATTGCAAGCATGGAAAGCACTCCTAAGGCAGCCGATAAATACACTAACCAGCCTGATTTGGCAGTCCATAAACTCTTCCATAGCGGTTGCCAATACAGAAGAATATTTTTCTGAGCATCCAATGAGGCAACCTCTATAAAGAAAAGAGTTTGCAAAAATTGCACGAAAAGGAAAAAAGTCATGCCTTGCGCTATGTAGCTGATTGCGGAAAAGACTATAGTTATTGCAACAGCGCCTAAAGCGAACCATTTGATGGTTTCTACTAAAGAGTTTTTGTTATTTATATAGTTAATGCCCGCATATATTATAATTAGTGACGGCAGGTAGGATAAGTAGAAAAGTTGATGTATTGCTGATGCATAAAAGATCCCACTCAAGCAGAGATAAAGTTTGTATCTTGGTTTTGTTGCAGCCAAAACAGCGAACATAAGACTTGCCATAAAGTATGCTACACAACTGTAATTTTGATACATGGATTCAAAGCTTATGGACCCATGAAAGTGCGTGTAGCAGCAGAATATGATCGAAGTAATAATCGCAACATGTTTATTAAGCAGTTGGCTGATTGTGATGTAGAAACATATGATGGTAAGGTAAAAGAGTGAGAAGAAGTAAAAATAATAGGCTGGAATGGGTGAAAAGATTTTGTGAGTTAAGTAGCCATATAGAAGATGTGAAATCCTTGTAAATTTGTATGGAAATTGTCCAGCATTTACTTCTTGCTCATGGAAAAAGTCCTGAAAAAAATTGTAATTGATCCAGTTGTCGCTCATCCCTGGAGTCCCATATATCCAGTCAACATTAGATAGAGAAAAAAATACAGGTATTAATATAAGGATGAAAATATTAATGTCTAAGCGCGAAAACATACGGAAGCTGATCATCTGGTTTGTCTTTTACAGTATTATTATATACTGTAACCCTTTTTAGGATTGTTGCATTATAAAAAATACGAATTTTTTGTAAATCATTGGAGAAAAAAAATTGTGCGGTATCTTTGGTTGGATTAAGAATGCCCAGCCTCATTCCGAAGCAGAGATAGAGAGTGCAAAAAAAGCGCTGTCCTCTCTTCAACATAGAGGACCGGATTCATCCGGAATCTGGCAACAGCCTAGTGTTTTTATTGGACATCAGAGATTAAAGATTATTGATCTCAGTGATAATGCAAAACAACCCTTTATTGATCAGTCAGGTGCACGCGTTTTATCGTTTAACGGCGAAATATACAATTATCTTGAGTTGAGATCAGATTTAGAAAAAGAAGGACAGGTTTTTCGATCCCAGTCAGATACAGAAGTTCTGCTATATTTATTATCAAAACTAGGTACAGACTCTTTGCAAAAACTAGATGGCATGTTTGCAGGGTCCTTCTATGAACACAACAAAAGACACTTAGCTCTCTTTAGGGATCCTATCGGACAGAAACCCTTATACTATTATCTTTACGATGGTGGAATAATTTATAGTTCTGAACTTCGAGCATTTTTGGAAATAAAAGGATTTAGTTGGAAAATTGATAAATCCAATTTTGATAAATTCTTAACTCATTCTTACTATCCATGGGATTCCACTCCCATCGAAGGTATTCGTAAATTGAAACCAGGGCATTTCTTACTCTACAAAGAGGGTAAAGTCACTTTACAAGATTGGTGGAAATCAATCCCAGGAAGGGAATCTTTGAAAATCGATCAAGAAGAAGCCATCATTCAGCTCATTGATCTTTTCGATCATTCTTGCAGTAATGCTCTTCGATCAGATGTACCTATTGGGGTTTTTCTTTCCGGGGGAATTGATAGCACCTTAACGATGAACAGCTGCTTGAAAAAAAATGAAGATATCAAGTCTTTTCATTTATCTATGAGTGAAAGGGATTTTGATGAAGGGGAAAAAGCGAAGATTGTTTCACAAAGGTTAAAGCAGGGGAATTCACATGAATATATTATGAATCCAGAAATCATGGATCAAAGCTTTGATGAGGTAATTAAAAAAATGGATGAGCCAAATGGGGATCCCGGATTTCTTAATGTTTATTTTCTCTCAAAACAATGCAGAGATAAAATTACCGTGGCATTGGCTGGTGATGGGGCGGATGAGTTGTTTGCTGGGTATTTACCTTTTTTGGGCTTACCTTATGAAAATTTTATGACGCACCTGCCGAAATCACTAGGGAGCACGATAAAATGTATGGGTAATTTTCTTCCTGCCGGCGATACTTATATGGACTTTAGATCGAAGTTGAATTCTTATTTGAATGGCTTTCCTTCAAATTCTTTAAATAGACATTTCCTATGGTTATCTTCTTTAGACGATCGACTTTTGAGGAAATTGTTGCCTGATAGAAAAAAAGGTTGGCTAGACCCCAATTCGGAGAATAGCGTTTATACAATTCCAGAAGAGATGCGAGATGATTTTTTAAAACTGGATTCTTATAATCGTATGCTATTTTTTTATCAAAAGATGTTTTTACCAGAATTCGTTTGTCATCATACAGATAGGGCAGCAATGTTAAATAGCTTCGAAGTTCGCGCGCCTTTCCTGGGGGCGGAGGTGATAAAGTTTGCTAATGGTTTGCCAACAAATATGAAAGTTAGAGGTAAAACTTTAAAGTGGATTTTAAAAGAGATATGCAAACGAGACAATTTCCCTAGAAAAATTTTTGCACAAAAAAAGCAAGGCTTTGCATTGCCTATTGCCAGATGGATGAAGGGTAAACTACTTCCACACCTTCAAGATCTCAAAACATCTGATAGCTATGAAAGTAATATTATTAATCGTGATTGCTTGGAATTTTTAATAGATAATCATATTAAAAATCGTTCAAACTTTTCTAGAATACTTTATAATTTTCTAGTCTTTACTGCTTGGAGAAAAAAATATCCGAATTTAAGTTTTTCTTAGGTTACGATGAAGAAGGATAATGATTATTTATATCAATTCGAATATGTCATAGAGAACATTTGGCGCCTCATTCATTTGCAGGACAACAATCCATTCTCCGATACATTTGGATGTATGGATTATAAATTTTGGAGAGATAAGTCAGTTGATTTTGCTGACGCTCGTTACCAGGAGGCGTCGGCAACTATAGGTATATTATGTTCAAAGAATTTTGATTTTTTGAGAAAAAGTAAAAAAATTCCACCACTGAGCAGGACATACAATGCATTTTCTGCGGGAGTACATTATTGGTCTAAAATTCAGAACAAGGACGGATCTTTCGACGAATGGTATAAGGGGGAGAGAGGTTTTGCTGCAACAGAGTTCTCACTTATAGCTTTTGGATTAGCTTATTTTTTTCTTAAAGGAAGACTAAAAAAGAAGGATGAAGAAATTTTACGATTGACCTCATTGAGGGCTGCGAATTGGTTATCTGAAAGAGATGATTTTGTCAAAAGTAATCATCAAGCGGCTGCAGTAGCCGCTCTTGCTATTGCCTACAAAAATTTTGGGAACAGATCTTTTGCCTCGGCGTCTAAAAGGAAACTGACATCTCTTTTGAAAACACAAAAAAAGGAAGGCTGGTTCCCGGAAGTAGGAGGGATGGATTTAGGCTATTCTTTCGTTTTGCTTGATTATGTTACACTTTCCTTTCTCTTTATTAAGCCAAAAGCACACTCACTGTCTTCGATGAAAAGATTATTAAGCTTTCTTTTGCCCCACCTTCATCCAGATGGAACCATATCTCCAGAATATGGTATTTGCTGCAATAATTATGTTAGTAGACTCGGGGTCTTTTTATTATCCAAATATGACAGGAAGGCCAAACGACTTATGAGTTTCTTTAGATTTTTAAGTCCTGGTGAAAGGGGAATATCATCAATTTTGGCTGATGATTTAAGGTTATCTAGATGGTCTTGTTTACCTATTCTATCTTTTTTGTTTGGGGCGAACTTTTCTACGATTTCTAGAAAACAAGCTATGCCAAAGGAGAAGAGCAGCAATAATCTATGGTTTGTCAATAAAGAGTGTGCGGTTGCATCTTACCACGACGGTGATGTGCGCGTTTTTTATTCAATTGCAGGTGGGGGTGTGGTGAGAATTTTTCAGGGCCTCGAGTTAATCTTTGAAGATTTTGGAATTAAGCTTGATGTTAACAGTCAAGCATTCCACTCTCGCTCTTATGACTGTAAACGTAAAATTATTTACGATGATCACAGTTGTTTTTTTGAAGGATTCTTGAGTGAGCCGAGTTATTTTTCACCTAGTTTTTTACAAAGGATATGTTTGCGAATTGCTGCTTCTTTCGCAATAGGTTCAAGATTGAGTAGAAAATTTATTGATTGGATGAGAATAAAAAGAGGGAGCTCTTTAAATCAAAATTCAGCCCCCCTTGCTAATTATAATAGGAATTTCCCTTTCAAACGAACCGTTTCTATTAATAATAAATTGGTAGTAATCAATGATGAAATTCTTCATGATGAGGGTGTGGCGAGCGTATGTAATGTAGAGACTTATTTTAATAGCCCTTTTGTTGCAAAAACAAGAAAGACAGCTCACCACAATCAAGGAATAAATATTGATAAAAAAATTAATATAAAGGAAAAAAGGATTGTAGTGGAGATTCGTAAGTAGTTCTTATGATTTATTAATGATGAAAAAAAATATTCAAATTAGCATCGTGATTCCTTCATTTAATGAAGCTGCAAGTTTGCCCGAACTCGTAGACAGAGTTGCACGCACCATGAATAAGTTTTTTAGAAATAATTTTGAGCTTTTAATTGTTGATGATGGGTCAACAGATGAAACACAACTTACTTTATCGCGGCTTGTTAAGAAATATTCTTTTTTAAAGGGCATTCTCCTGAGAACTAATTTCGGTAAATCTACTGCTTTGATGGCTGGGTTTGCAGACACAAAGGGGGAATTCGTTGTAACGTTAGATGCAGATTTACAGGATCAACCGGAAGAAATACCCAAATTAATTTCCAAACTCAACGGAGGTTATGATTTAGTTAATGGTT
>CAYMIQ010000007.1:0-10321 GCA_964390605.1 uncultured Rickettsiales bacterium | reverse complement strand
GAGGGAGGCCGATAACAATAGCCGCAATTTGTGCAGATATATTATCAAGAACTTTAGAGCGATGCGGTATTAAGGTTGAAATCCTAGGCTTTACTACGAAAAACTGGAAAGGTGGTCAATGTCGAGAAAAATGGATTGCTGATAAAAAACCCGATTCGCCGGGTCGCTTGAATGATCTGAGGCATATTATTTATAAAAGTGCAGATGTTCCTTGGAGAAGAATAAGCAATAATTTAGGAGCCATGCTGCAAGAGGGTCTGTTAAAAGAAAATGTCGATGGGGAAGCCATAATATGGGCATATAAAAGACTACTCGCCAGATCTGAAAATAGGAGAATCCTTATGGTGATATCCGATGGTGCACCTGTTGACGATTCGACACTTGCCTCAAATTCTACGAACATTCTAGAAAAACATTTACAAGAAACGATATCTTGGATTGAGGAAAACCCACCAGTTGAGCTATTAGCTATAGGCATAGGGCACGACGTTACGAATTATTATAAAAGAGCTGTAACGATAAATGATGTAGAGAAATTAGCAAAAACAATGACCGAAGAACTGATTGAATTATTCGAATCTTAGTACATTAAAAATATTGTCAACAATAAAAAACGAAGGAATACTTAGCTAGATTTTTGCTTTATTTTTTTCTTAATTCTAATTTGTAACTTTCTAATGTCCTTGGTTAAGGCAGATTCTGGAAGATCAAGAATAAATTTATCTATACCTCCTCTTTTCTCCACCGTCCTGATTGTACTCCTACTAATCTTCAATCTAACAACTGAATTCAGAGCCTCGGAAAAAAGGGAAGTTCGCTGAAGATTAGGATAAAAACGACGTCGCGTCTTATTGTGTGCATGACTCACATTATTGCCAGACATTACGCGCTTCCCTGTCAATGAACAACGATTTGACATCGATTCACCCTCATACAAAATAATCTAAAGTTATATACTAAGGTAGAGCTTTTAAATGAGAAGAATTAATAAATCAAGAGGGAAATCGAGAAACTACTTAAGAAAAACTTCTAATAACTTTTTTACGCCAGACCTAGGCGTCATTTTTCCAGCAACAACACTTAACTCAATATTTTTAAGAATCCTCTTTACTCTCTTATCACTACAGAATGCATCACTTAAAGATTCGTTTATTTCGCCCCACATCCAGATTTTAGCCTGATCTTTCCTGTGTTTAAAAAAATTTTTATTCTGCTTGCGGGTTTTCTGGAAAGAATTAACGTGCAGCCAAACTTCCTTTATATTTTTGATATCCAAAGATGAACAAGTGACGACTTTTGGCTCCCACTCAGGATAACTCGCTTGAACATAGTGCACTGCCTGCCGATAATGTTGCGCAGTAATTTTTGCTAAATTTTTTAGATCTCCATCAGCCTTGTTAACAATTAATAAATCGGATAATTCAATAATCCCCTTCTTGAGACCCTGTATTTCATCCCCACTGCCAGGCAAGAGTAGCAGGATAAACATGTCCACCATGTCAGCAACGCTAGTCTCGGACTGCCCCACTCCTACCGTCTCAACAATAATAACATCATAGCCAGCAGCCTCGCATAGCAACATAGATTCACGTGTTCTGCGTGCGACGCCACCCAAGCTTCCTCCAGTAGGAGACGGCCTGATAAAAGCAAAATTAGACCTAGATAGCTCTTCCATGCGAACCTTATCTCCTAAAATTGATCCGCCAGCTCGTTTTGATGATGGATCAACAGCTAAAACAGCAACTTTATGACCTCTATTCACCATAAAAAGACCAAAGCTCTCGATAAAAGTAGACTTACCTACCCCAGGAACTCCAGAAATGCCAATCCTTATCGATTTTCCGGTTTTGGGCAAAACTTTTTCTAGCAACCGTTGTGCCGATATTTGATGATCCTTTCTAGTCGATTCTATCAAGGTGATTGCTTTTGCCAAAGTAGCTCTCTGGCCTGCAGCAAGCCCCTTAAATAAAGTATTTGTATCAGAGAAAATTCTACGATTGGCCAATGCTATTTTGTTCCTTTTTTCCGGGTCTGTATAAATATAGTACCACCATAAAGCCCAAGGTAGGCCATTAACTTATCAAACGCAAAATCTTCGAAGCAGCTAACGCTATATTAGTACCTGGACCAAAAATACCAGAAACTCCGTGTTTCTTTAAAAAAGCATAATCTTTGGGGGGGATGACACCACCGCAAATTACTTTGATATTACGGCTTCCCTGTTTTTTTAATTCCTTCATAAGCAAAGGTATTGTTGTTTTGTGCCCAGCAGCTTGTGTTGAGACACCAATAACATGGACATCATTCTCTACTGCTTGTTTGACAGCTTCAAGTGGTGTTTGAAATAACGGGCCTACATCAACATCAAAACCCAAGTCAGCAAAAGAGCTGGCGATTAACTTCGCGCCCCTATCATGACCGTCCTGCCCTATTTTCACAACTAACATCCTGGGTCTTCTGCCCTCTGCTGTTTTAAAATTTTCAATCTGTTTTTGAATCATATGCAATTCCTTGGTCTTAGCCAGATTTTTACCGTAAACACCGCTAACAGTTTTGCTCATAGGCTTATACCTTCCGTAAACTTTTTCCAATGCATAAGAAATTTCTCCTACCGTTGCTCTATGTTTGGCCGCCTTAATTGATAACTCCAGAAGATTCTTGCTTTCTCCCCTCGCCGCCAAAGTTAATTCATTTAAAGACTTTTGGCATTTATTTTCATCTCTATCTTTGCGAACTTTTTTCAACCTTTTAAGCTGTTGTTGCCGAATCTTCTTATTATCTATACTCATTATATTCACATCCGGCTCATTCTCTAGTATATATTTATTAACCCCAACAATAGTTTGTTCCTTATTGTCAACGCGGGCTTGGTGCTTTGCTGCAGATTCCTCAATTCTCATTTTTGGTATCCCCTTCTCCACAGCCTTAGTCATACCTCCTACATCCTCAACTTCTTTAAGTAATTTCTTAGATTCAACAATCAAGCTGTTTGTCAAGCTTTCTAGAAAATACGAACCACCTAGCGGATCCACTACTTTAGACATACCGCTTTCCTCGGAAATGATTAGTTGGGTATTCCTGGCAATTCGAGATGAAAATTCAGTTGGCAATGCAAGTGCCTCATCAAACGAGTTTGTATGCAATGACTGTGTACCGCCAAATACAGCAGCCATGGCTTCTATAGTTGTTCTAACTATATTGTTGTAAGGATCTTGTTCAGTTAAGCTTACACCAGATGTTTGGCAATGCGTTCTCAATGCTGAACTCATTGGGTTTTTAGGTTTAAATTTACTAATAATTTCTGACCACAAGACACGGGCTGCGCGTAGCTTAGCAATTTCCATAAAGAAGTTCATTCCAATGGAAAAGAAAAAAGAAAGTCGTGGCGCAAAGTCATCTATTTTAAGCCCACGATCCAGCGCAGTACGAACATATTCCAAGCCATCACCTAGTGTATAGGCTAATTCTTGCACCTGATTAGCGCCCGCTTCTTGCATATGGTAACCTGAAATAGAAATAGAATTAAATTTCGGCATTCTTTTTGAGGTATAAGCAATAATATCTGAGACGATTTTCATGCTAGGTTTAGGGGGATAAACAAATGTATTTCTAACCATGAATTCTTTAAGAATATCGTTTTGAATAGTTCCTGATATTTTCTTCTGATTCACCCCTTGTTCCTCAGCCGTAACAATAAAACAAGCTAGAATAGGTAACACAGCCCCGTTCATGGTCATGGAAACGCTCATCTTTTCCAATGGAATGTCCTTAAATAAGATCTTCATATCTTCAACAGAATCAATAGCAACTCCAGTAGCGCCAACATCGGCAACCACTCTAGCGTGGTCAGAATCATATCCCCTATGTGTTGCCAGATCAAAGGCTACGGATAACCCCATCTGTCCATTCTTTAAGGCTTGCCTGTAGAAACGATTGGACTCCTCTGCAGTGGAAAAACCGGCGTACTGTCTAATCGTCCACGGCTTATTAGTATACATTGTGGCTCTGGGTCCTCGCAAAAATGGGGATATTCCAGGAGCCGTATCTTGATGCTTAAAATTCTTGCTATCCTCACGAGTGTATAATGGCTTAATCCTTATCCCTTCCGGAGTAAGCCAAACAAGATCTTCAAGCTTTCGGCCTTTTATTTCTTTATTAGCTAGTTTTTTCCAATTATTAAAAGAAGATTTTTTCATAATTACACTTGTACAAAAATTATTGTTCGACTTACCAACAAAACTTTCTCATTACCAGAGTATGTAAATACCTATAATCACTCAAAAAGTTAACCAATTTTTTATTATCTGGTTGTTGATTCGTTTGCGAATCAAATAAATCTCCGTGAATACCGTCTAATATTAGAATTGATTCAATGCCGGCTTTAAAAGCACCAGCAATATCATTGTCTAGAGAGTCACCAATTGCAACAACTCTATCTATTTTTTTAGTTTTTAATGATAAAAGACATTTCTTATAAACATCAATTCCTGGCTTCCCGTGATATTTTACGAAGCCCCCTAAGGACTCATATTTAGCAGCCAACTTTCCAGCACAAATCATCTTATGTCCTCCACGAATCACAATCTGATCAGGATTTGCACATATCATGGGAATATTATGTGCTACACCTTCTTCAAGAATTTTCGCATAATCGCTTACAGTTGCGCCCTCTTCCCACGGTCCAG
Source organism: uncultured Rickettsiales bacterium (assembly GCA_964390605.1). GTDB lineage: Bacteria > Pseudomonadota > Alphaproteobacteria > UBA8558 > UBA8558 > UBA8558. The sequence goes on along the minus strand of CAYMIQ010000007.1, from coordinate 5,636 downwards.
TATTAAGAATAAAGCTGGCATCAGACACTTTCTTTACAATATTCAAATCAGCAATTTCTAATAAATGATTATCCCTTTCTGGTCCTATATGAAAACAATTAAAGCCTAATTTCTTATACCATCGATCTTTTCTCTCAACCAAATGATCATAAGTTTCTTGGCCAGAAGAAACAATATCGTCATACAAATTCTCAAATACCCCTAAATTTTTTAGCTGCTTCTTGAGAACAGCTGTCCTTCTTGGAGCGTTGGATAAAAGAACTATCTTTTTTCCCCTTTTTTTAATTTCTCTCATACATTGCACCGACTCATCAAAAGCATGAAAACCATCGTGGACAACGCCCCATAGGTCCAAAATATATCCATCGTATTTTTCCTGAATGCTAGAAATTCCTGAAGTAAAATTTGGAATCTGCTGATTACTTTTTAACATCACAACCCACCGCTTCTAACAACGACTTAAATCCATCTTTCATGAGCAGTTTTGCTAAATCCCTATTCAAATTATCAATAAAACCTGGGCCTTTATAAACAAATCCGGTATAGATCTGCAGTAGTGAAGCTCCGGCACGAATCTTCTTATAAGCATCAGCAGCACTAAAAATTCCACCAACACCAATCAGTGGTATCTTGCCGCGTGTAATACTATAAAAAATAGAAAGTAATTTTGTTGAGGCTTTAAATAACGGCTTACCCGACATGCCACCTTCTTCGTTCTTGAAAGAGTTAATCAAATTTTTAGGTCTATCGATAGTAGTGTTTGAAACGACAAGACCATCGACCTTTGCTTTCAATGAGAGTTTTGCTATTTCTTCGCACTGTTTCATGGACAAATCAGGCGCTATTTTTACAAGTAACAAAATTTTATTTTTATGTTTTTTTGACATTTTTTCTTTAGTCTTCATGCATGCTCTAATGAGTGCTTGAAAATTATCTGGTTTTTGAAACTCTCTAAGACCTGGGGTATTAGGAGATGAAATATTGAGAACAAGATATTGGCAAAAAGGTGAGCATGCAACGATACACTTTTTATAATCCCCAATAGGATCTTTACTAGACTTATTATAACCAATATTAATGCCCAAGATCGTATCAGGAAAATAAATGGATGCTTTAAATAATTCTAAATTACTGACAAAAACATCTAAGCCTTTGTTGTTAAAACCTAAACGATTAATAATTGCCCCGTCTTCGGGTAATCTAAAAATTCTAGGCTTTAAATTACCCTTTTGAGGCAAGGGAGTCACGGTACCAACCTCAACAAATCCGAATCCCAATCTTGATAAGGGGGTAATGATCTCAGCATTTTTGTCAAAGCCAGCAGAAATACCTATGGGGTTCTTAAAATTCAGATTCCACACATTGCTCGAAAGAATTGGATGACTTGCTTTTTGGTGAAAACGAATAAAATTCTTCTTCAGTAAAAAAATAGCAAGATTATGCGCAACTTCTGGCGGGAATAAATGAACTAATTTTTTTGAAAAATTATCATACGTCACTTCATCAACTCTCCCTTTTTAGGGCAGATTTTATTAATTCATGAGTTTCTTTAATGCCATACAAAGCAACAAAAGACCCCATTCTTGGCCCATCCTCCTGACCAAATAGAATCTGATAAATACTTTTAAACCATCCTCTCAAATCATCAAAATGAGATTTTCCAACATCATAAACAATCGTTTGGATTTCCTCAGGCTTAGTTCCTTCGGGAAGCTTAAGTAATTTTTGTCCTAACTCGGTTAAAGCCTTTCTCTCGTTATTATCAGGTTGTTTAAATCTCTTACTTGGCTTCACAAAATCCTGGTAATAAGCAATCGCGCAATCTAATAATTGATTAACCATAGTATCTTTTTGACCAGCCAAGTCAGGTAAATAACGATTAATAAACCCCAAGAGAATTCCTCGGTCCTCAGTATGACAAACACTAACTAAATTGAGGAGCATACTAAAATTGATACCTACGCTATTTTTGGGTGGAGAACCGCCATGAATATGCCAAACGGGATTTTCAAAATCTGTTGTATTTTTAGCGGCATTAAATTTTTCTAGATGATCAGTGTATTCATCAACACTTTTTGGAATAATGTCAAAGTACAATCTTTTTGCTCGCTGAGGATTTTTGTACATATATAGAGAAAGGCTTTCGCGCGGCGCATATCTTAGCCACTCTTCCAAAGAAAGACCATTTCCTTTTGATTTCGAAATCTTCTCTCCATTTTCATCCAAAAATAATTCATATGTAAAAGTTTGGGGAGGTACTCCGCCGATTGTCTTGCATATCTTACTTGAAAGCTTAAGTGAATCAATTAAGTCCTTGCCCAACATTTCATAATCTACACCAAGACCGGACCACCTCATTGCCCAATCCGCCTTCCATTGTAATTTGCAATGCCCCCCAGTAACCAAAGAATGGGTTTTCTTGCCGCTTTTTTCATCCATGTATGATACGGATCCAGATTGCAAATCAACGTCTATAACTTTAACTTGCAATACCGCGCCTGTATCAGGACATATTGGCAGAAAAGGGCTATACGTTACTCTTCTTTCGTCACCTAATGTTGGCAAGATGATATTTCTTACTTTCTCATAGTTTTTCAAAACATTTAACAAAGTGCTATCAAAAGCACCACTTCTGTATAATTCAGTAGCACTCTTAAATTCATATTCGAATCCAAACTTATCTAAAAAAGATCTTAACAAGGCATTGTTATGTTCCCCAAAACTTTCGAATTTGCCAAAAGGATCGGGTATGGAAGTCAACGGCATGCCCAAATGTTTTTCGAGCATCTTTTGATTTGGCACATTATCAGGTACCTTTCTCAAAGCATCCATATCATCAGAAAAAGCAAATAACTTTGTAGGGATGTCACAAAGGTGGCAGAAAGCTTGCCGAACCATAGTAGTTCTAACGATTTCTCCAAAAGTACCAATATGCGGCAATCCCGAAGGACCGTAACCTGTGGCGAACAAAACATGCCCCTTGTCTGGGGTTTTGTTTTTAATCCGCTCTAAAAGCTTAACAGCTTCCTGGAAAGGCCATGCGGAAATATTCTTAAATTCTTTCCCTGGAGTTTATAGCTAAAAATGAAAAAAAATTCAGAAATAAATGATATATATAACATATAAATAATGTAGAATAATTTATTATACATAATTTATTGACATAATATGTTCACTAGTAGCGGGATATAGGCTATTCTATAGATAGAAATAAACCGGAGAGACAAAGGAAATGGTTTTAAAAATAATTACAGCTAATAAGGTAAAAAATGGAGAGGTGGTATATCTATGTTCTGACCAATGGTCTGTAGATATAAATAAAAGCACCACATCCTCAAGTGAACAGGAAGAAAGAAAGTTGGAGGCAATTGCAAAAAATGCAGTAGAAAAACAAGTAGTTATTGATCCATATCTGATTGAGGTTACGCAACAAGATAGCAATATAGTTCCTGTTCGTTACAGAGAGCTAATTAGATCCCAGGGACCAACGACAAATCCAGATCTTAAAAAAACTAAACATCTACAGAGGTAAAAGCAGAATGTACTCCTATGATAAATTTGATCAACAGCTAGTAGACGAAAGGGTAGAACAATTTCGTGATCAGGTAAGTCGACGCTTAAAAGGAGAGTTAAGTGAAGATGAATTCAAACCCCTTAGGTTACTCAATGGATTATATCTGCAACTACACGCATATATGTTTAGAATATGCATACCCTACGGCATACTATCCTCAAAGCAGCTACACACACTAGCGGATATTGCGGAAAAATATGACAAGAAATATGGTCATTTTACAACACGACAAAATATTCAGTTCAATTGGATAAAGCTTGAAGAAGCCCCCGATATTTTAGCTGATTTAGCCACAGTCCAAATGCACGGAATCCAAACAAGCGGTAACTCTTTTAGAAATACCACAACGGATCAATATGCGGGAGTCGCTCCAGATGAGATTGAAGACCCTCGGCCCTATTGTGAAATAGTAAGACAATGGGCTACATTACACCCCGAATTTACCTTCCTGCCAAGAAAATATAAAATTGCAATCACAGGATCAAAAAAAGATCGTGCAGCAATTAAAGTACACGATATCGGAATCGCGATCCAAAAGAATGAGAAGGATGAAATTGGGTTTAAGGTTTTAGTCGGTGGTGGCCAAGGAAGAATACCTTACATTGGACAAGTCATCCGTGATTTTTTACCCAAAGAACATTTGCTCTCTTATATAGAGGCCATCACAAGAGTGTATAATCAACTTGGTAGAAGAGACAATATACACAAAGCAAGAATCAAGATTCTCCTGGCAGAAGTTGGCTTAGAAAAATTTTCCACACTGGTTGAAAAAGAATGGAATCATATCAAGAACAACGAAAAACTTAAACTCACCGATGATGAGATTAAAAAATTTAAAAGCTTCTTTTTGGATCCAAAATACAAAGAATCAAAAGATTTAGAAACGAGGTTCACTCAAAAACTGAAAGAAAATCCAGATTTTTCTGAATGGTATCATTTAAATACCCGATCTCATAAAAAAGATGATCATAGAATTGTGATTCTCTCGCTAAAACCCAAAGGGCAGCCACCCGGAGATTTGTATGCAGAACAAATGAGGGCTGTTGCCGATATGACGAAAAAATATAGCCATGATGAAATTCGCGTAACACACGAACAAAATCTAGTATTCCCATACGCAAGGAAAGTGGACTTGTATCAAATTTGGGAAGAATTAAAAAAATTAAATTTAGCGACAACAAACATAGAGCTAGCATCTGATATTATATGTTGCCCTGGAATGGACTTTTGTGCACTTGCAACAGCACGATCTATACCAGTCGCACAACAACTGAGCAACTACTTTCATAGCCTTAAATCAGAGAAAGATATAGGAAATTTGAGAATAAAGATCTCTGGCTGCATTAATGCTTGCGGTCATCACCATGTTGGTAATATTGGTATTTTGGGTGTCGATCGTGGCGGTGAAGAATATTATCAAGTCACTTTAGGCGGAAGTGCAGATGAAAATGCCTCCATTGGCGAGCGAACAGGGCCTGCATTCTCCAAAAAAGAAATTTATAATGCGATTGATAAGATCATAAAAATATATTTAGAGAAAAAAACGCAAGGGGAAAATTTTCTTCAGACCTACCGTAGGATAGGAATGGAGCCATTCAAGGAGAAGCTTTATGAAACTCATTAGGGATGGAAAAATTGCCAAAGACGAATGGTCTTACGAAATAGAATCTCCGAAATTACCTCTTAAAAAACCAACTATTGTTGATTATGAAGTTTGGGAATCAACAAAAGGTGAGTTATTAAAACAAGACGTTCAGATAGGAGTTAAGCTCAAGAGTGATCAGTCACCAGACCTAATTTCTAAAGATTTGGGACAAATCGGTATTGTTGTTCTAGAATTTCCACTCTTCAGAGATGGTAGGCCATTTTCCTACGCCGTTTTATTAAGATCACGATATAATTACAAAAAAGAAATTCGTGCTGTTGGGAACGTATTGCAAGATCAATTCAGCTTCTTGCAAAGATGCGGTTTCAATTCCGTGGAAGTTTCGGATGATATCGATGAGACCACCTGGAAAAAAAGTACTTCACGAATAAAAAATGTCTATCAATGGTCAGTAGA
>CAYMIQ010000006.1:0-10405 GCA_964390605.1 uncultured Rickettsiales bacterium | reverse complement strand
GGGTGATTAGCTCAGCGGGAGAGCGCTGCCTTGACATGGCAGAGGTCACTGGTTCGATCCCAGTATCACCCACCATTTCAAATTTCTCGCAAAATAACTAAATATTGTGTTTTTTTTCTTTATTTATACTAAATATTGTATGATTTTGATATAATATAGGAATATATCACAGCCTAAGAATGGGGGGTGTTCCATTCCTGGCGCCTTGGTCTTGAGGAAGAGAATTTGAAAGATTTCTTTGATTCTTTTTTGGGAAAGCTGTACGTGTGCTCGGCACTTCTCGCCTTTTTTATGTCGCCGGCACAAGCGACAACCATCGAAGAAGCGTTGCTTAGAGTTGTTGAGACCAATCCAGAAATTTTAGCCGCAAAGGCCAAACTAAAGGCTACCGAAGAATTAATGGCTCAAGCAAGGGCTGGTTATTACCCAGTAATCTCCGGAGATGTCGATGTTGGAAAATCGTATGTTGACCGTGAATCTGCTTTCTTTTCAGCAACAGAAAGTAAATTACCTGCCTCAGGAACACTTAATTTAACCCAACCGATCTATGAAGGCGGAAAAACCCGCCACTCAGTAAAAGAGGCAAAAAATAAAATTATGGCAGAAAAGGCAAGTCTGCGGGAAAAGAAGCAAGCGATTTTGTTTGACGCAATAACGGCATATTTACAAATCCTCAAAAATAGAAAGATTCTGGAAATGAGAAAAAAAAGTGAAGGTATTGCAGAAAAACTTTTCAAGTCTATTCAGCTCGAGCACCGGCTTGGAAGAATTACCAATGTCGAGTTGTTAACAGCAAGAGCGACGCTAGCTAAAAGAAAGGCCGAAACAATTAGCGCTGAATCGGACCTCAGGTCTTCAGATGCTACCTTTATAAAAATCTTTGGCGAAACTCCATCCAACTTGCAGACCCCGACTCAATTACCTCATCTGCCTGTAAGCATCGAGCAGGCAATCGCAACCGCAGAAAAAAATAACCCAAGAATCATTAGAGAAATGTATCAACAAAAGGCAGCAGAAAATGCAGTTTCTATTGCAAGAAGTGATCTGTTTCCTAACCTAAAACTTGAAGGAGAGCTATCGAAAAGCAGGGATAACGCTTCCAAGGCCAGTAAAAGGGAATCAGCTGAGATCCTTGCTAAACTTAGCATCCCCCTTTATGAAGGCGGAAAAACAACCTCATTGATCAGGGGGGCGGAGGAAAACGTAAATCAAAAATCAATTGACCTGCAAAAGACAAGGCGTGAAATTTCAGCACAACTCACCTCCAATTGGGAAAGATTAAAATCTTTAAAAGCAGAAATTCACTACACGAAGCTTCAGATAGAATCCAATACCCTCAGTTTAGAAAGCATCAGGAAAGAAAATGCCCTTGGAATGCGCTCTGCTTTGGATATTTACGTAATGGAGCAAAATTTAATAGAATCAAGAATTGCAAAGATGGAAAAGGAAGATGACAGAATCAAAGAACATCTAAAAATATTACTGCTTACTGGCCAAATTGCACCCGAGTCATTTGTTGTATCCTCTAAATAGATCAATCATTTCTTAGAAATACTAACGTATAGACCCTGCCGTATCGAGGCGTGCGTGATCTAAATCTGGAGCATCGGGATTTAATTGATCAGTAAAGCTCAGAGATGACATATCTTTCATGCGCATCGGGTACAAAATCCCATCCAGATGATCGCATTCATGTTGGACAACTCTTGCATGAAATCCTTTTGCTTTCCGAACGATCCGATCACCGTTTGGAGTATAACCAGAATATTTAATGGAATAAAAACGAGAAACGATTCCTCGCAGTCCAGGAACAGATAAACAACCTTCCCATCCCATTTCTTTCTTTTTCCCCAAGATAGTGATTTTGGGATTGATCAGCACGGTCAAATCGACAATTCCTGGATCATCTTCTTCCTGAATCCTCTCCTCTGGAACATGAAAAATAACCACCCTTTTTAAAACACCAACTTGCGGGGCAGCTAAACCTGCTCCTTGTGCGCGTTTCATGGTTGAGATCATATCTGAAACAAGTTTCTTAATCCCAGGAGATGTGGGGTCCTTGACCTTCTCTGAGCGCATCCTGAGCAAAGGATGACCCATCCGTAAAATTTTTAGCATAGCCATGTAAGTAGAAAATATTAAAAGGGTGTTATTTTCAATAAATTTTTAAAAAATCAGTTATTATCCTTCACAAAAGGTATGTGCATATGTTATGCATGCCACTGATATTTTTTACGTAAATTAAATAGAGGAGACAAAAAATCGTTCAGGTAACAGTCAGGGGCAATAAGGTCGAACAAGCCTTAAGGGCGCTCAAGAAAAAAATGCAAAGGGAGGGTCTTTTTCGCGAAATGAAATTAAGAAGGGCTTATGAAAAACCCTCAGAGAAGAAAGCGCGTGTCCATGCCGAAACGATAAGAAGATATAGAAAAACTATGAGAAAGCGTTTGGAGCAAAACGAATACTAAATTTTACGAGAAGCGTATACTTAAGATAATCCCTTAACAATATCCTCACACATTTTTTTCGCATCAGACAGCAGCATCATCGTATTGTCTCTAAAGAAGAGCTCGTTATTCACACCGGCATAACCAGAAGCAAGAGATCGTTTAACAAAAAGTACAGTCCCTGCACTCTCTACATCAAGAATGGGCATTCCATAAATTGGGCTGGTCTTGTCCGTTTTTGCCGCAGGGTTAGTGATGTCATTAGCGCCTATAACAAAAGCCACATCCGTTGTCCCAAAATCACTATTAATCTCCTCCATTTCCAAAACTTCATCATAAGGCACATTGGCCTCAGCTAATAACACATTCATGTGACCAGGCATTCTTCCGGCAACCGGGTGGATCGCATACCTGACCTTAACACCGTTCTCTTTTAATAAATCTACCATCTCCCTTAAAACGTGTTGAGCCTGAGCAACCGCCATACCGTAACCAGGAATAATAATGACCGAACCAGCGTTTTTCATAAGAAAGGCAGCATCCTCTGCGCTTCCTTGTTTTACTGGTCTTTCTTCAGTCTCGCCCCCGGCCATCGCGCCATCTTCAGCACCAAAACCACCTAGAATCACATTGAAGAAAGAACGATTCATGCCTTTGCACATAATGTAACTTAGGATGGCTCCAGCGGAGCCCACAAGAGATCCGGTAATAATTAATAAATTATTGCTTAGAGTAAAACCAATGCCGACCGCTGCCCAGCCCGAATAGGAATTAAGCATTGAAACCACAACCGGCATATCAGCGCCACCAATTGGAATAATAATCATGATACCTATGAGGAATGCTAAAAATGTGACGGCCCAGAACAATGTGGTAGATTCTGTTGCCACAAAATAACCAGATAGAGCGACAAGCCCAATAGCCAATAATAAATTTACAAAGTGCTGCCCCTTAACACAACGGGTGCTCCACTAACCAGTCCTTGTAACTTAGCAAAAGCAATGACTGATCCAGTAAAGGTAATAGCGCCAATCGCACAACCTACGATCATCTCAATTAAACTCGCGGTATGAATACTGCCAACAGACCCGATACCTAAAGATTCGGGGTTGCCAAGGGCTGCGGCTGCAACAAAAACAGCAGCGAGACCGACAAGGCTATGAAATGCAGCAACCAATTGTGGCAATGCAGTCATTTGAATTTTAAGAGCAATGACCGTGCCGATTGTTCCACCTATCAAAATTGCCGAGCCAATGGTAATCCAGCTAATGGAATCTAGTATTAGGAGAGTAGTGGCAATCGCAACCACCATACCAACAATACCAAATATATTACCACGCCTAGCAGTTTCTGGACCAGCAAGTCCCCGTAGAGCAAGAATAAAACATACTGCTGAGAAAAGATAAGCTAGAAGTACACTGTTAGATCCTGCGGTTAATTCCATGATACAAACCCAAAGTTATTTATTTTTTTTAAACATTGCTAACATTCGGTACGTTACTAAAAACCCACCAAAAATATTTACCGAGGCCAGGGTAGTTGCCAAAAATGCCATAACTGAGGGAGTTTCAAAGTCTACAATAGAACCCGAAGTTAAAAGAGCACCAACAATGATGACGCTTGAAATTGCATTCGTAACCGACATTAGAGGTGAATGCAAAGCAGCTGTGACTCCCCAAATAACGTAATAGCCCAAAAATACTGATAAAACAAAAACTGTAACCGCAACAATAAATGGATCTAATAATTCTGGTCCCATCTCTATTTCCCTCCTTTTCCTTTAATCAATTCATGTACGACAGCACCATCTCGGGTAATGCAGGTGCCTTTAATAATTTCATCTTCCCAATCAATCTTGAATTCTTTAGTTTCCTTATCAAAAAAAGGTGTTAGAAAGTTCACGAGATTGTTAGCATACAAAGCGCTAGCATCTGTAGCGACCCTTCCTGGCAAATTAGTCTGACCCATAACTGTTACGCCATGTTTAACCACTATCTTACCGATCTCAGAAATTGGACAGTTTCCTCCAGCTTCAACAGCCATATCAACAATAACAGAACCTGGTTGCATATCTTTTACCATCTCCTCCGGTATCAGCACTGGCGCAGGCTTTCCGGGTATTAATGCTGTGCAAATAGCAATGTCAGTGTTTTTGAGCGTTTCATGAATCAGTTCGGCTTGTTTCTTTTTATAATCCTCACTCATTTCTTTTGCATACCCTCCCGAGGTCTCTGCATCTTTTGTTTCGCTGGACTCCACTTCAACAAATATGCCTCCAAGACTTTCTACCTGCTCTTTCACATCAGGCCGCACGTCAAAGGCAGAAACGATAGCACCCAGTCTCTTCGCAGTAGCAATTGCCTGTAAACCAGCTACACCGGCACCTAAGATTAAAATTTTGGCCGGAGGGACAGTTCCAGCTGCGGTCATCATCATAGGAAGTGCGCGACTATATTCAGCAGCTGAATCAACAACGGCCTTATAGCCTGCTAGATTACTTTGTGAGGACAAAACGTCCATACTCTGTGCCCGACTAATGCGTGGAATAAATTCCATAGAAAAAGCATTGATCCCTTGATCTGCAAATGCCTTCATCTTGTCCTTATTCTTAATTGGATCCAACAAAGCCAAAAGCATGGATCCTTTTTTCATCAGTGAAAGTTCGTTAATCTCACCCTCGGCTGGCATACCCACTTTTAAGATAATTCCATCACTTGCGTACAGTTCTTCAGGTTTTGCGGCTAATTTTGCACCTGCACCTTCATAGGCAGAGTCAAGAATATTGGACCTTTCTCCAGCACCAACCTCTACGAGAACTTGAGCTCCCAATTTAATAAATTTTGCGACAGAATCAGGAGTCGCGGCAACCCTCGTCTCGTCCTCGGCTCTCTCTTTTGGTACTATAATATCCATATTATTCTTAAGGTTTAAATTATGATTTTCTCTAAAAAAAAGAGCATAATGCATTTTAATTATTTTTTTGCAAGTGTTTTTTAAAACGATGAAAGCCCAAGATAACGTTTGGTCAAATTTATCGTCGATGTTTTTTGACCAAGCAACAAAATTCTCTAATCAACCGTTTCTTTGGTTTAAGGAAAAAGGAAAGTATCAGTCCTTAACCTGGGAGGAATCTGCAAAACAAATCCTAAAAATAACTCATGCATTAATGGAAAATGGTGTCACCGAAGGAGATAGGGTGGTAATAATTGCTGAAAATAGACCTGAGTGGCTAATAGCAGACTTAGCAATCATAACGTGCGGGGCCATAACCGTTCCTGCCTACACGACATACACATCAAGAGACTATCTACACATCTTAGGTAATTGCCAAGCAAAAGGCATTGTCGTCTCAAATCAGAGACTCATGCAAAAACTTTCTCCTATCTTAGGTGAACTTCCTGATGTGGAGTTTATCGTAACAATTGAAGGCGATGGGTTAGATCATCATGAGATACGTTCCATAAAATGGTCAGAAATTTTAACCCACTCTGCCCCTGAGGAGATAACCTTAAGTGAATTATGGAAAAAAAATTCTAGAAAAATGGCTGCCTGTATTATTTACACATCAGGCACTGGTGGAAAACCGAAGGGTGTCGTGTTAAGTCATGGATCAATTCTGCATAACTGTGAGGGGGCAAAAGGGATGCTATCTAGTCTTGGGTATCGCAGTGATGTCTTCCTATCTTTCCTTCCTCTCTCCCACTCCTATGAACACACTGCGGGACAATTCTTCCCAATTGCAATAGGGGCATCGATTTATTACTCAGAAGGAATTGAAAAACTAAGAACCAATATGCAAGAGGTAAGACCGACATTCATGACCGCCGTACCTCGAATGTACGAAAGCATGCAAAAAAAAATAATATCCGAGGTAGAAAAATCGAGCACATTGAAACAAAAAATCTTCTTTACAGCAATTGAACTAGGAAAAAAATTCTATGAAAACCCGAGAAAAGTAAACTTAATAGATAGAATGCAAAGTAGATTGATTGATTTGTTAGTGAGAAAAAAAATACAAAAAATATTCGGCGGACGCTTAAAGGCCATGGTGTCTGGCGGTGGTCCTTTAAGTTATGAATTAGCGATCTTTTTTGAGGCTTTAGGAGTCAAAATTCTCCAAGGATATGGTCAAACAGAATCAGGTCCGGTAATTAGCTGTAATCCTCCTGAAGCAAACCGCCTTGGTACTGTGGGCAAGGTTCTCGAAAATGTTGATTTAAGCATTGCTGACGATGGAGAGATTCTCGTAAAAGGGGAGCTGGTCATGGAGAAATACTGGGGCGACCCTTCATTAACCGCTGAAACTATACGTGACGAATGGCTGCATACAGGAGACATAGGGGAAGTAGACAAAGATGGCTATCTAACCATTACTGATCGAAAAAAGGATATTATGGTTACCACTGGGGGTGACAATATATCACCCCAGAAGATCGAAGGATTGCTCTCTGCAAGAAAAGAAGTTCATCAAGCATCAGTCTATGGTGATAGAAAACCATATCTTGTCTGCCTCATAGTACCAGATGAAGAATTTTTAAAGATATGGTATCAAAAGAAAATTTTGATGACTTCCTGACTTTATGGTTAACAAAAAACCCAGATGGAAAGTCTGCAACTGAAATAAACGACAATAAAGAATTAAAAGATTTTTTTGTCTCAGTGGTTCATTCGATCAATACATCACTTTCTCAGCCGGAAAAAATTAAGAAAATTATGTTAACATCAGAAATTTTTTCGGTAGAAAATGGAATGCTAACGCCTACTATGAAAATCAAGCGACACAAAGTGCACGATAAATTTAAAGAAAGATTAGAAAAGTTATATGACAAATCAGTATAAAAACCATCAGGGACAGTTAAGGCAAGTCTATATTTTGTAATAATCTCTATACCAATTGATAAATTTTGGAATACCGTCTTTTATTCTCGTCTTTGGTGAAAAATTAAAATCTCTGGAACTTTCTTTGATATCAGCAAATGTTTTTTCGACATCACCTGGCTGTAATGGTCGAAATCTTTTTTTTGCACAAATACCTAGGGTATTCTCAATGGTTAAAATAAAATCACTCAGTCGTTCACTCCTATTATTTCCCAAATTGTAAACCCTATGAACAAATCGAGATTTTTTTGCAGATGAAATTTTCTCAATATATTGAGTAATGCCATCTACGATATCATCAATAAAGGTAAAATCTCGCCTCATGTTACCGTAATTAAAAACTTCTATAGCCTTACCTTCTGTAATCTTTTTTGTAAAAATATACGCTGCCATATCCGGCCTCCCCCATGGTCCATAAACGGTAAAAAAACGGAATCCTGTCATAGGTATTTTATAACGTTCAGCATAATTGGATGCGATAATTTCTCCAATAATTTTAGTCGCACCATAAAGTGATTTTGGATTTTCTACTTTATCCTTTATCGAAAATGGTTGCTTTACGTTAGATCCATAAACCGAAGAAGAACTGGCGTATATAATATGCCTTAGCCGAGGTAATTTACAGCAATTTTCTAAAAGAGAGATCTGTCCAGTAATATTAGAGTGAATATAGGAATCCGGATTCTCAAAAGAATACCGAACTCCAGCCTGTGCAGCCAAGTGAATTACATAATGCGTCTGGTTAAGTTGCTTTGTCAGTTTTTCCATTGCCCGCTGTTTGGCAATATCAACTTTATAGAAACGGAAATGAGGAAAATTCTGGAGCCTCTTTAATCTTGCTCTTTTGAGTCTTACATCATAATAGTCATTAATATTGTCGACGCCAATTACCCGGTGACCCATGCGAAGGATTCTCCTTGATAAGTGAAATCCTATAAACCCCGCAACTCCTGTAATAAAAAAATTCATGGCGCTTTATAATAACTATAATAATTTTTGATTCACTAAATTACTTTTGATACTTTTTTTTCCAATCACTATAAGACATCCCGTAAATAAGTGTCCTGGTATCTTCGTACTCCATATCAATTTTTCTTGTTTGAGCTTCCGCGTGATACCACTTTGACAAACAGTTACGACAAAACCCAGCAAGATCCATAAGATCGATATTTTGCACATCGGTTCTTTTTTTCAGATGATTGACCAGTCTCCTAAATACAGCAGCCTCTATCTCAGTGTTTGTTTTTTGATCCATATTACCCTCCTTGATTCTATTTTTTAGTTAAATACAACAAAAAGATAGAATATATTGATAAAACTCATATGCAAATAACAGAATTATCTAGCAGTAATGAATTTTTGGTACTAATCTCAGATAAATGCTTCGCAAAAGAAATACAAAAATAATCGCGACCCTAGGTCCCTCAACATCTACTCCGGAGTTATTAGAAAAGCTCTTTCTGGCTGGGGCTGATGTCTTTCGCCTCAATTTCAGCCACGGCACATATGAACAACACAAAAAAGAATTATCCAACATCAGAGAACTGGAAAAAAAATTGAATAGACCGATTGGCGTATTGGCAGACTTGCAGGGTCAAAAATTGAGAATTGGAAAATTTGCAAAACCTACAATTTATTTATCTCCTGGAGATGTGTTAAGACTGGATCTATCTAAAAAACCGGGAAACAAGAAAAGGGTATCGCTGCCTCACCCTGAAGTCATCTCCTCAGTGAAAGAGGGGCTGGATATTTTTCTCGATGATGGGCGCATTCGCGGCAAAGTTATCAAAGCTGGGAATCGCTTTGCAGATATAGAAATATCTGTTGGAGGAGCTCTTTCCAGCAACAAAGGTGTGAATATACCTAATTCCGTTATGAAACTTTCTCCCATTACTAAAAAGGATCTCCGTGATCTCGAGCTCGGCGTCTCCATGCATGCCGATTGGATCGCACTTTCTTTTATTCAAAAACCAAACGATATAAGAAAAGTAAAAAAGATGGTTAAGGATCATGCAGGAATAATGGCAAAATTCGAAAAACCGAAGGCAATTAAAAAAAATAAAGAAATAATTGCATTATCAGATGCAATTATGGTTGCTAGAGGGGATCTTGGTGTTGAGGTTCCTCCCGAAGAAGTTCCCATACTACAGAGAAAAATTATCCACGAATGCAGGATAGCAGGAAAGCCGGTAGTAATTGCGACTCAAATGCTTGATTCAATGGTTATGTCTCCCTTCCCTACGAGAGCCGAAGCATCAGATGTAGCCTCAGCGGTCTACGATGGTGCAGATGCCGTCATGCTTTCTGCAGAAACCGCAATAGGCAAATATCCTATAGAGGCCGTCAAAATAATGGATCGAATAATCAGAAGAGTAGAAAGAGATCCATCGTATAGAAAAATTGTTGATATTTATCACCCAGAGCCAGATCCTACGACATCAGATGCAATTAGCGTCGCAGCCGCACAAGTAGCAAACACTCTAAATGCATCACTAATTGCAACCTACACGAAATCCGGAAGCACCGCTCGACGTGCAGCGCGAGAAAGACCAATCGTACCAATACTTGGACTTACCGCAGAGGAATCTACAGCACGGCAGTTATGTATCGTCTGGGGTGTTCACAGTGTACATACCTCTGAAGTAGAATCTTTTCCCGACATGGTGGAAAAGGCATCTCGCATAGCCATACAAGAAAACATGGCAAGGCGAAATGATAGAATCGTTATAACAGCCGGAGTCCCATTTGGCCAAAGGGGGGCTACAAATGTTTTAAGAATTGTGCGAGCAGGAATAGCACAGGAATGGAAATGGAGAACAGGCATAGAGCACGATGGATTGCACAGCAGTTAGCCTTGCCGAGCTTTGAAACGAGGATTCTTCTTATTTATAACATAAACACGCCCCCTGCGACGAACCACACGACAGTTCCTGTTTCTCAGCTTAACCGATTTTAATGATCGTACAACTTTCATCTAAAAAAAATCCTACATTTTGAGATACAAATTAGGTCGCTTGAATAAAACAGTCAATTCAATTTTTTACTTTCAAATAATTAGAGTCAAATATAGAATCATTGAC
>CAYMIQ010000005.1:0-10938 GCA_964390605.1 uncultured Rickettsiales bacterium | reverse complement strand
ATTGCCTCAATTACCGCAGGTGCTAGTGTAAAGATTGCAAAAGAAATTAACTGTGTAGTCAGTGTAGATAATATCTTAAAAAAAGTTACAAAAAGAACAAAAATAGTTTTTTTAGCCAATCCTGGAAATCCTACAGGCACATACATAAACTTTGAAGAGATAAAGCGATTATGTGAAAAATTGCCGAAAAGAGTAGTATTGGTGCTGGACGGTGCCTACGCTGAATTTGTTGATAAAAACGACTATGAACCTGGAATCAAAATGGTAAAGAAACACAACAATGTAATTATGATCAGAACTTTCTCAAAAATATATGGATTAAGTGGATTAAGGTTGGGTTGGGCATACTGCGCGACTGAGGTTTCTAAAATTTTGAATCGCACAAGGAATCCTTTTAATGTTAATACTGTAGCGCAAGAAGTTGGCATAGCAGCGTTAAATGATAGAAAATTTGTGAAGAAAATTGCAAAACAGAATATAAAGCTACGCAGTTGGGTAGCAAAAAAACTTCAAATTTTCTCACTTTTCACTTACCCAAGTGTCACAAATTTTCTCTTAATAAGATTCCCAAACAACAAAAGAAATAACGCAAAAGCAGTAAATAAATTTTTAATAAAAAATGGAATAATTTTAAGAAAAGTCGATGAGTATAATCTAAGAAATTGCTTGCGATTGACAATTGGAAAAAAGACAGAAATGCAAGAAGTGATTAAGACGTTAGGAAAGTTCTTGAAGAGATAATGAAAAAGAAAAAAGTAATTTTTAAAAAAATAGTAATTATTGGTCCTGGTTTAATTGGATCTTCTCTTGCAAGGGCTTGCAAAAAGAAGGGTCTATCTTCCCATATAGTAGCATGTGCAAGAACACAAAAAACCTTAAATAAGTGTATGAAATTGAAAATCGTTGACAGCATCAGTACAGATCCAAAAAATGCAGTTAAGGACGCAGACCTTGTGATGCTTTGCACACCTATTAGTAAGTTTTCAAAAATAATAAAACTAATTAATCCTAATTTAAAAAAAGGCGCAATCATTAGTGACGTTGGGTCTGTTAAACAAAGTATTTTAAAGAAAACAATCACCAAAATACCAAAAGGAGTACATTTTGTTCCTGGTCATCCAATTGCTGGAACGGAACATTCTGGTCCGGAGCATGGTTTTGCGGAGTTATTTATTGGTAGATGGTGTGTGCTAACTCCGTCAAAAAATACTGAAAAAAATGCGGTTATCAAGGTTGCAAAACTTTGGAAAGAAGTCGGAATGAATGTAAAAATCATGAATGCTAAACATCATGACTCAATATTAGCTTTAACGTCACACTTGCCCCATCTTATAGCCTATACAATAGTCGGAACAGCAACAGGATTGCAAAAAGAAATAAAATCAGAAATTTTTAAATTTGCAGCGGGAGGTTTTAGGGATTTTACAAGAATCGCTGCCTCAGATCCTGTTATGTGGAGGGATATTTTTATTGAGAATCGTCACTCAATCCTGCAAATACTCAAAAGATTTAATCAAGACATTTCTTTGATAGAAAAAGTTATAAAGAAAAAAGATGGGGCCAAATTACAAAAATTGCTAAAGAGAACAAGAGCAATGAGGTTGGGAGTTATAGCTGCTAGACAAGACTAAGGCTACCAATAGATAGGTGGGATTTTTTTGATCCGAAAAGAACCTAAACTTAACCACCGATCCTGAATTGTTATTCCAATTTGAATTTCATCTTCCTTATCGACAGCATCATTCCTGGAAAAAAAGTTTAACGCTATATTAATAAGAGCTTGCGTTTTAGGACTAGTTATTACATTTCTAAAAATTTCATCAAAAAATGAGCGATAGCCCTTAATGCTGAGGGTCGATACAAATAATGGCTGCAAATTTTGATCAAGCGTTAAAGATCCATTTAAATTAGACTTTAAACTCTCTGATTGAAAAGAAATATTTACAAATTCCATAAAACCACCTTTTTGGGACCAAAGCCGTATTGAGTGTGCGATATCCTCTAAAGGAAAAAAACCTTTTATATTAATTTGACCCTGAAAATGATCTATTTTCGCGTTAGGCAGCACTTTTTTAAACAAGTAATGATCAGGAAGGGTAAATTTAAAATCGACTCTAAGATGTTCCCCGGTATCATTATCTTCTTGCAAAAAAAACTGATGAATTAGCAATTCTGACTTCTCAATAGAAAAAATTTTTTCTTTTTGTTGTTCTCTTCCAACTAACTGAAGATTTTTTACTAATAAATTTGCCCTTTTTGTCTTATCTAAATTAATTTTTCCTTTTAATAAATCTTGAGTAATTGAAAATGCTTCGTTACTCAATTTTGATACAAAGCTACTAGATCCAGAAATAGAAAAATTTAAATTATCTGGATTCCATATCGGGTAAAAAATAGCTAACTCCTCTATATAAAATTCTGAAAAAAAGAAATTATTTTCTGAATCAATTTTCGAACGAAAATTAACATCATAGAATATATTTTTTACATAAAATGGATAACCCTGAACAGTATGTTCACGGATATCAAGATCAACCCCCTGGTCGGAAAGAATTTGTCTTACTTGCTGAGGTAAATGTTTCACGAAATAAAGATTTGCAAACCACCATATAGTAAAAAGTACCACGCAAGATAAAATGGGGAGAAAGAAAAAGAGTATTTTCCTATTTCTCATATTTAATAGTACAAAAATTTACTTATCATCAACAAAAAAAAAGTCACAGCCATAAGCTGTGACTTAAAATTTAAGGATTTAGGAAGGAAACTAGCAGCAATTTTAAAAGAAACACTCTGTTCGGTAAAGCATATCTTATCAAATCTTTCTAACAGACTTATCAACTGTGGCATAACCGTTAAATAACTAATTTAAAATCATTTTTCTAGATAATGTGCACTTTCCTCATTTTTAGAAAATAGTTATTCACAATCTTTACCTTAAAAATATGAATCTAATTTAAGATTCCTTTAGTAACATTGCGGAAGCTTTTTCCGTCTGTAACTGCAATTTACTCAAAAACTCTCTCTTAGCTAAGTGAGGTTTAATGGGCGGTAAAAATTGGACAATTATCTTGCCTGGATATTTATAAAAAGCCCTACGTGGCCAGTAAAGGCCAGAATTTAAAGCAACTGGTACAATTGGAATTTTAAGGCTTGCGTACAGCCAAACTATTCCAACTTGGTATTTTGGTTCTGCACCTGGCAATCTACGAGTTCCCTCAGGAAAAATAATTAATTTCTTTCTTTTATCATTCAAGGCATCTTTAGCTTGCTTAACTATCGATTCAAGCTGATTGCGACCTCTCTTCCTGTCTATTGATATCATGCCTAACCGAAATAAGAACCAGCCAAAAAAAGGGATAAATAATAATTCTCGTTTTAGGAGATATACCGGCTCATCAACTAAAACCCAGAATGCAATCGTCTCCCAAGCAGATTGGTGTTTAGAAGAAATAAGGGAAGAGTTCTTATCTAAATTCTCTAACCCTCTAACCTCATAAGTAATACCAGTGGTAATTTTTAATAAATTGAGTGAAACATAAGCCCATAATTTTGAGACTTTCACGACAATATTTCTTGGGAAAAGAAGTACAGGACTTAGGAAAATAGAGATAAATGAAGTCCAAAGATAGAAAACGAGCTGAAATAAAAATGAGTTAAAAAAGATCCTTACCTTATTTTTACTAATCTTTGTCATAAGAAATATTATTTGACCAAAAAATTTACAGCATCTAATAGATTTTCTTTCACATCAAACGGCTTTAAAGAATCAGGGATACCTGCATCTAATGTCTTAAATCCAAATCCAGTTTTGACCAAAATTTTTCTACATTGCGCCGCATGAGCAGCCTCCAAATCTCTGAGAGAATCCCCTATCATAACAGTCTCTTGGGGTAACATTTTGTACTGATCCATGGCTTGCAAAAGCATTCCAGGCCCAGGTTTCCTAAATTGCGTTGCTTGATCTGGATGATCGGGACAAAAAATGATTTTATCTATGCTAGCCCCGGCTTTCTTTAATTCATGGTTTAATTTATCATGAATTTTCTTCAATCCTGCGTTATCAATTATTCCTCTACCAACTGCACCTTGATTAGTAACAACGACGGACAGAAAATTAGCATTATTTAAAATTCTAATTGCCTCCGTGGAACCTGGAATCATAATCAAATCTGTGGGACAGCGTACATAGCCTTCTTTCTCTTCGTTAATGACACCATCCCTGTCTAATAAAACTAAACGTATGCCCACGCTAAAAAATCCTTTGTACCTTCTTAATAATTGACCATTTTACCACTAGCTGTGAGATGAAAATAAATACTAGGGGGAATAAAAAAATAAAGTACCAAGGAACAAAAAAATCAGCAGGACTGAGAAATAAATCAAGATCAAATCTTTTAGCTAAAAAATAAAAAGGTAAACAAGATAAAATGAAAAATGAGTATCCGAGAAATACTCCCTTTATTACATCTTTAAAATTTTGACGACGAAATCTTTGGATTATGAATGAATCTTGTGCACCAAATAAATAAAGCAACTCAATAATTTTTTCATTAACCATCAAACTACTAGTAGTCAAAAAATAAATCGTTACACCGGAAACAAAAAGAATAAACACCAGTATTACAAAAGATATTAATTTATAAATATCTCCAACTTTACTAAGTTGCTGTAACCAAGCGGTATCCTCAATTAATTCAACACCGTTAACATTCTTTCCTAATTCATATTTCAATTCTTCCAAAGAAAAATTGAAATGTGGATCAATATTTAGATCGATAATAACTGGCAAGACGATCTCTTGGGAAAAATTTTCTACATCTACCCAGGGGGAAATCAATTTTCTTGCACCTTCATCATCAATTACATTAACGGATGATATTCCGGGATAATTACTAACAATTTTTAAAGTTTTATCAGTTTCTGTTTCTAAATTATTTTTAATCTGATCTAAAGTATAGCTCTCTTGAAAATCAGGTAATATCTGTAAAGTTAAATGACCAAATATATCCTTTTGCCAAGAAGACAGTGATTGTCCAACGGCAACTAAGCCAACTAAAAAAATTAATGATAGATAAACTAATAGGGAAAAAATAGAAATGGAAAAATGATTTTTTACTCCTCTATCCAAAGACAATTCAGAATGGTTATCAATCATTTTTTCATCCTCTAGTGATATTTAGCTTTTCCATTTTGCAACTTAATAATGGAATGCTTAGTTTTTTTCACAAGATCTTCATTATGGGTAGCAATAAGTACCGTTGTTCCCAATTTATTCATTTCCTCAAATAAAAAAAGCAACCTTTTAGCCATTTTTTTATCAACATTTCCAGTAGGCTCATCAGCTAAAATAATGTCTGGTCTATTAATAACAGCACGAGCTATAGCAACTCTTTGTTTCTGTCCACCAGACAACATTTGGGGATAAGTATTTATTTCATCTCCGAGTCCAACCCATTGCAATAATTCAGTCACATGATCATCAATAATTTTCTGCTTCTCATCAATCACGTTCAATGGTAACGCAACATTTGCAAAAGTAGATAAGTGATTTATTAATCTAAAATCCTGAAAAACCACACCAATTTTTCTTCTCAAAAGCGAAATTTCTTCCCTATCTAAATTGGCAACATTATTTCCATTCAAAAAATATCGACCCCTAATCTGTGGTAACGCCATATAGAGAAGTCTTAACAATGTTGATTTTCCAGAGCCACTGGCACCGAGAAGAAAATGAAATGAACCTTTGGGTAATTCTAAATTCAGATCACTCAGAATCTCATGACCATCTTCATAGCTTAGCGCAATATTTTCAAGCCTTACCATCTATTTATTTATAACCAACGAGGCGTAATATCTGTTTTAATAAGATTATCTAGTTTTTGCCTCTTTCTAACAACACTGTATTTGTTGCTGCTAACCAAAATTTCAGGTATATGACCACGGGAATTATAGTTTGATGACATCGCAAAACCATATGCTCCTACTGAACAAATAATCAAAATATCGTCTTCTTTTGGATCAAAAGGTCTGTTGACTCCGAAGGTGTCTGAGCTTTCGCAAATTGGTCCTACAACATCCCATTTTTTCATCTTCTTGGTTCTTGAAGGTTTAGATTTTTTTAGAGGGATAATTTTATGATATGCATCATAAATAGCTGGCCTCATAAAGTCATTCATTGCAGCATCCACAATAATAAAGCGCTTATGCTGATTAGATTTTGTTCTAAGAACCTTAGTTACCAAAATTCCAGCATCAGCTACAATGAAACGGCCTGGCTCTAAAATTAACTCACAACCAAATTTACTAACTAGAGAAGAAACAATAGATCCATATTTTTTCAAACTTATGGTTTTTTCGTTATTGTATTGAACACCTAGTCCACCACCAACATCCATGCTTTTTATCGAAAAACCCATACGCTTTAAATTATTCATTAGCTTTGTAATCACGCTAAAAGATTTTACAAAAGGAGTAGTTTGTGTAATTTGTGATCCGATATGAATAGCCAGGCCAGTTATATTGATTTCTTGAATTTTTGAAGACATTTTAAATAACCTAATCGCCTGATCACAAGTTATTCCAAACTTATTATCATAGCCTCCTGTAGTTATTTTTTTATGAGTTTCCGCTCTAATATTTGGATTGATGCGTAACGCAACAGATGCAATACAATGCATTTTTCTAGCAATATTAGCGATCTCTATAAATTCAGATTCAGATTCGACATTAAATTGCCGAATTCCTGACCTAAGACCTTTTGAGATTTCTTCGCGACTTTTCCCAACACCAGAAAAAACTATCTTTTTCGGATCAATACCAGCGGATAATGCTCTAATTAATTCGCCCATAGATACTACATCGGCACCAGCCCCCAATTTAGATAATATTTTTAATATTGATAAATTAGAATTTGCCTTAACTGCAAAACAAATCATTGTCGATCGAGCCTTAAACACTTTTTTAAAATTTATAAAATTTTTCAAAATTGCGTTTCTTGAATAACAATAGAATGGAGTACCAACGTCTTTCGCTATCTTTTGGATCGAAACTTTCTCAGCAAACAAAACGCCATTAATGTAACTGAATTCACTCACTGGGATAATCCTTAGGATAATCGCTCTCAGGTGGGGGTTTTAAGATCGATGCTTTTTTACCACAAGCCGACAATAGTAAAGCGGAGAAACAAAAAATTACCACTACTCTTAGTATTTTATTAACAAAGTACATTTGCGTTACAAAAATCTCCTTTTTGCAGCGCTAATAGCTTTCTTGACACTAGACGGTGCTGTGCCGCCAAAACTTTTTTTACTTCTGATTGACTTGGCGACATCAATATAATCATAGACTGCCTTTGTAATTTTCGGTTCAATTTTCTTCAATTCACTTATTTCTAGATCCTGAACAGGGGTTTTCTTGGCAATAGAAAGGTCAATAATCTTCTTCACAGATAGATATGCTTCTCTGAATGGAATACATAAATCTTTTACCAAGAAATCAGCTAAATCCGTCGAAGTAGAGTAGCCAATTTTTGCTAATTTTTCCGAGTTAGATTTATTAAATTTCATGGAATTAATCATCTCACTCATAATATTTATAGATATTAACCAAGTATCCATGCAATCAAAGACAGGTTCCTTATCCTCCTGAAGATCCTTACAATAAGCTAATGGTAACCCTTTCATGGTAGTCAAAAGCGAAAATAAATGTCCAAAAACTCTTCCACTTTTACCACGAACCAGCTCAGCAGCGTCAGGGTTCTTTTTTTGCGGCATGATAGAGCTAGAGGTAGTTAATTTTTTTGGGAGAGAAATTAACGAAAATGGCTCACTTAACCAAACAGTCAACTCTTCAGCTAACCTTGAGAGATGCACGAAAGAAATTGATGCCGATGACAAAAAGTCAAGAGCAAAATCTCTGTCAGAAACTGAATCAATGGAATTTTGACTAGGTCTGTCAAAGCCAAGGGTTTTTGCCGTCATATATCGATCAATCGGAAATGATGTTCCGGCCAAAGCAGCAGCACCTAAGGGGCATTCATTCAACATATCCCTTGCATGATTTATTCTCTCTCGATCTCTTCCAAACATTTCAACGTAAGCCAATAGATGGTGTCCAAAAGTGACGGGCTGGGCAAATTGCAAATGAGTAAATCCTGGCATAGAATCTTTATGGTGTTTCTCTGCTTTTTGAATCAGGCTTTTCTGCAATTCTTTTAATCTACTATTAATAACATCTAAGGAATCACGTACCCAAAGTCTAAAATCAGTCGCAACCAAATCATTTCTAGAGCGAGCTGTATGCAACATACCTGCGTTTTTTCCTATTAGCTTCTTTAATCTAAATTCGATATTCATATGAACATCCTCTAGCTGAGCGTTGAAAGTAAATTTTTTGTTTTTAACTTCTGTAAGTATTTTTTTAAGACCTTTTAATATGGATTCGCCGGCACTTTTAGGTATAATTCTCTTTTTTACTAACATATTGCAGTGAGCCATAGACACCAAAACATCATATTCAGCTATCTTTTGGTCAAAGGAAACTGAAGAATTAATTTCCTCCAACGCCGAAGATTTTTTACTTTTTGGCTCAAGCAGGGAAATTTGCTTTAGTTTATTATTGCGTACATTTCTTTTTTTCATTTTACTAAAATTGGTTGTTATAAATTGCAAACGACAAATAAGAACATACAAGTAATATCAATTTTAATCATTTTTTTCTTTATTTTATTTCTCTTTTTTTCAAAAAGAACGAATGGCGATAATACATATAACCTTGAATCCAGAACAAACAATCCTACCAAATATTTAGAAATTTATGAAAAACCAAAAGATATTCAAAATATTGATATATCAAATAAAGATGGAAGGACAATAAACGCCAGTAAATTTCGTGGAAAATTATCTATTATTAATATCTGGGCAACGTGGTGTGCACCTTGTGTAGAGGAGCTTCCCGCATTGAACCGCTTTATCAAATTTAGCAAAACTAATAATAAGAACTCAAAATATAAAATTATAACGCTTTCCGTTGATATAGGGAAATCAAAGAGAGTCTTGCCATTCCTGAAAAAAATGGAAATATCCAATTTCCCCGTATATTATGACCCAAAATCTCAAATACTAAAAAAACTCAAAATTAATAGATTGCCAACAACTATATTCTTAAACTTACAGGGAGAAGTAATTGCATCGCTTCAAGGAAGTTTAAGTTGGGAAGTAAAAGAAATGCATGCGCTGTTGGAAAAAATATATTTAAACTAACAACACCTAGCCAAAAACTATATTACAATTTTTCAGAAAGTTCTGGCAAAACTTCAAACAGATCAGCAACTAAACCATAATCAGCAACCTGAAAAATTGGAGCCTCCTCATCTTTGTTAATAGCTACAATAGTTTTACTGTCTTTAATGCCCGCCAAATGTTGTATCGCGCCAGAAATACCAACTGCAATATAAAGATCTGGCGCAACAATCTTGCCAGTTTGACCAACCTGCCAATCATTGGGGACGAACCCAGCATCAACAGCTGCTCGACTCGCTCCAATTGCAGCTCCCAATTTATCAGCAACTTTTTCTAACATTTTAAAATTCTCACCATTTTGCATACCACGACCTCCAGAAATAATTATTTTCGCTGATGTTAATTCTGGTCGATCTGACTTACTTAAATCATGTTTGACAAAAGATGTTTTGCCTGAATCTGTCCCAGCCGACAATTGCTCTATCCTCGCAGTGGTATTTCCCATTTCTGCCAAGGGGAATGCAGTTCCTCGCACAGTAATTGCCTTTATTGCCGCAGTACATTTTACCGTAGCAATTGCATTTCCAGCATAAATTGGTCTCTTAAAAGTTTCATGATCTTCCACGCTAATAATGTCAGACACCTGTGGAATATCCAAGCTAGCAGCAATTCTTGGCATGATATTCTTTCCAAAAGTAGTAGATGGCATCATTATATGGGTGTAATTTTTTGCAATGCCTAAAACCAAATTAGAGAAATTTTCTGCTAAAAAATTCTTATAAATTATGTCATCACAAGATAGTACTCGGGAAACAGAACTAACTTTTGAAACGCTTGCAGCCACAACGGTAATTTCGCTACCAGCTACCAAAACATCTACTTTTCCACTTAATTTGATCGCAGCAGAAATTGTATTCAACGTTGAAGGTTTTAGCTCTTTGTTGTCGTGCTCCGCAATAACTAAAATTTCCATTAAATAACTTTTGCCTCGTTTTTTAATTTATCTAAAAGCTCAGAAACATCGGCGACTTTTGATCCAGGCTGTCTCTTAGTTGGTTCTTCAATTTTTATGATTTTTATTTCAGACTTCATCTCCACAGATAAATCTTTAGGAGTCATGGTGTCTATTTTCTTCTGCTTAGCCTTCATAATATTCGGCAACGAAGCATATCTTGGTTCATTCAAGCGAAGGTCTGTTGTGATAACGGCTGGTAGAGGTAAGCTGAGAGTCTCCAACCCACCATCTATCTCTCTAGTTACCTCAGCGACCCCTTCCTTAATAATTACTTTTGAGGCAAATGTAGCCTGACCCCAATCCAAAAGAGAAGCTAACATTTGTCCAGTTTGATTAGAGTCATCATCGATAGCTTGTTTGCCCATAATGACGAGATCAGGATTTTCTTTGATGGCTAATGCCTTGAGCAACTTTGCAACCAAAATAGGGTCACATTCTAAGTCTGTTTTGATATGGATCGATCGATCCGCACCCATAGCCATGGCAGTCCTTAAAGTTTCTTGAGACTGATCACTCCCAATAGAAACAGCAATAACTTCATCAATAATACCGGCTTCCTTAATTTTGACAGCTTCTTCTACAGCAATTTCGTCAAACGGATTCATCGACATTTTAACATTTGATGTCTCAACGCCAGTTTGATCAGATTTGACTCTGATTGTAACATTATAATCAACAACCCTT
>CAYMIQ010000004.1:0-12118 GCA_964390605.1 uncultured Rickettsiales bacterium | reverse complement strand
GAAATGAAGGCTCTGGCCCAATATTTTTCTGAACAGAGTTGGCCATTAATTACAGCTAAAAACCAGCCAGAACTAGCACAACAAGGGGAAGTTGCCTCTGAATCAGGTCAGTGTGTACAATGTCACCTAGGTGGCTACGAGGGGGAAAGCCGCATTCCAAGGTTAGCAGGTCAACACCCAGAATACCTTGAAAAGACTATGCTCGATTTTAAGGAAAAAATTCGAGCTAATTCGCCAGCAAAATCCTCATTACTTGATGCGTTTAAATTAATTGATATTAAAGCAATGTCTATTTTCTTAGGTGGACTACAAGTCCATGAAAAAGCCCATGGATCGGAAATCGAATGACCGGAAAAGTTAAAGGAAATTATACGATCTTATTTCTTTACAGCGTAATTTTTATATTGCTGCTCACCCCATCAACGATTCTTGCCAAGCCCAGTGAAAACTCTTATCTCATTATTGCTGATAACCACAGTGCCCCTAACTACAGACAATTAAATTTCAAACTTTTTGATGCATGCAAGAAAGGCAAAATAAAATTAATTACCAAACTTTTAAAACAGGGCGCAAGTGTAAAAGCTCGAAATCGTTTTGGAAATACTGCGCTTTTTTATGCAGCAAGAAGCGGTAGTATTGACGCAGTAAAAATTCTACTGAAATATGATTCTGATATTAATCAACAAAATTTACGAGGACGAACAGTGCTCGTAGACAGTCTGTACAGAAAGAAATTTGCGGTAGTAAAATTTTTAATCGAAAACGGAGCGGATGTAACAATCAATCCATTCACGTGGGTCGATAGTGCGCAAAATTCTTCAGCAGTTGCAGTAGCAAGTTTTCATAACAATATAGAAATCGTAGAAATGCTGCTCAAAAAGGGTGCCGATGCAGATGTCGTCGATAATACAAAAAAATCTGCCATTTTATATGCAGCAGCTAATGGTTCTGCAGAAATTGTCGACTTACTTATTCGCTATGGTGTGGATATTAATAAAAAATACAAAAATGACCTCACCCCACTCATGTGGGCAGCCGGATATGGGAAACTTGATATTGTAAAAATGCTCGTTAACCACGGTGCCAAATTAAACGTCAAAGATAATCGAGGCTATAACGCTCTAACCATAGCTAAAATGAACGATCATCAGGAAGTGGTGAAATTCCTAGAACAGAAAAAATAAATAAATGGAAGAAAGTTTTAGCGACCACACTAAAGTTTATTCGAGAACATAAGGCCTTAAGTTTAATCGCAGCATTTCTCTTTTTTTTACCTGAAATTCTACTAGGATCTTTTATTATTTACGGATTTTTAGCGTCTATTTCTGGAAATGATTGGTTAGGGTTACTGAAATAATACCTAGAATTAAAGAGAAGCTGGGCACAAATTATGCACCCAGTCCCTAAGTTATATCAATCACAATCCAAAAGGATTTTTATCAAGAGCATACATAACGATCTCGTAGCCTAACCAAACAAAACCAACAGTTGTGGTAATGAAAGTTAATGCGGTAAAAATTTTCACATTAGTTTTTTCCCAAAAATGATCGGGATCGAAAGCCGCAATAACAAAAACTGTTGGATTAGTGAATCCCCCAATAGCTACGCACCAACAAGGAATCACGCTTAATTCAATACCAATACCATAAAATCCTAAACCGAATAAAGCCATTAAAGCATAATCAACGTGAGCCCTAATCAGGGTTTGGTAATCGGGTATTTTTTCATCAACACCCTTTACGACAAACCACTTCGCAAACGTCATGAGCCAAGCCGATGAAATTAAGGCTGTGACACAGAGCATTGAACCAATTAAAAGTATTTCCATAGTAACCACCCTTATCTGGCGGAGGGAGAGGGATTCGAACCCTCGATACGGTTGCCCGCATACACGCTTTCCAAGCGAGCGCCTTCAGCCACTCGGCCACCCCTCCGCAATATTAATATATTTTTCTTGATAAACTAATTCTGATCAACCTTCAATGCCTGAATAAAAACAGACTGAGGGATCTCAACCTGCCCAAACTGACGCATACGTTTTTTACCTCTTTTTTGTTTCTTCAGCAATTTCTGTCTTCTGGTAATATCCCCTCCGTAAAGCTTCTCTGTAACGTCCTTGCGAAATGCATTTACAGTCTCGCGAGCAATGATTTTTCCTCCAATTGCTGCCTGAATAGGAATCTTAAACTGGTGACGAGGAATAAGATCTTTCAATCGTGCCGTCATGGCCTTCCCTCTGGAAATAGCATTTGATCTATGACAAATAAAGGCAAAAGCATCCACCGACTCTGTATTAACAAGAATAGATACTCTGGCTAAATCTCCTTCAATATATCCGGTTAGCTGATAATCAAAACTCGCATACCCACTGCTGACAGATTTTAATCGATCGTAAAAATCGAAAACAATCTCATTAAGCGGAAGCGTGTAGACCAACATTGCTCTTTTTCCTACGTAATTTAAATTCTCTTGCTTTCCTCTTCTTTCAGTACACAACTTTAATACACCGCCAAGATACTGTTCTGGAACCAAGATGGTTGCCTTAATCCAAGGCTCTTCCATGAATTTAATTGTCGACGGATCTGGCATATCTGCAGGATTATGAATTTCGACTATTTGCTTCTTGACAGTATGAATCCTATAAATGACGCTTGGAGAAGTCGTAATAATTTCCAGATCAAATTCTCGTTTTAATCTTTCCTGAATAATTTCCAAATGCAGCAAGCCCAAGAAACCGCAACGAAACCCCAAACCAAGTGCGGTTGAATTCTCGGGTTCATACTGGAAGCTTGAATCATTCAATCTTAATTTCGCAAGACTTTCGCGTAATTCCTCGTAATCATCTGCATCAAGAGGAAAAAATCCGCAGAATACAACTGGTGTGCTCGGCTTAAACCCAGCAAGAGGTTTAACCGGATTATCGTCATAAGCCAAGGTATCTCCAATTTTACAATCTGCGACATGTTTAATATTAGCGGTAACATAACCGATCTCCCCTGGGCCCAGCACACTTACCTTCTGATTCTTGGGAGTAAAAATTCCCACTCGATCAATCTCATAAACAGCGTTAGTGGCAAGCATCCTAACTTTACTGCCCTTCTTGATGGATCCGTCGTAAATACGAAGTAAGATCACAACCCCCATATATTGATCATACCAACTATCGATCAAAAGAGCCTTGAGAGGAGATTCTTTTGCACCCGAAGGGTGAGGGAGTGTTTTGACCATCGCTTCTAATACCTGCTCCACACCGTTCCCAGTTTTCGCGGAGACGTTGTGTACGTTCGAACAATCTAACCCAACAACATCCTCAATTTGCTTCTTGATTTGTTCGGGCTCAGCAGCTGCCAAATCTATTTTGTTTAAAACAGGGATGATTTCATGGTGATTGTCGATTGCCTGATAAACATTTGCAAGGGTTTGCGCCTCAACTCCCTGAGTAGAATCAACAACAAGTAGCGACCCCTCGCAAGCCGCAAGTGATCTACTGACCTCATAGGAAAAGTCCACATGTCCGGGCGTGTCAATAAGGTTTAATATATAGCTTTTTCCATCCTCAGCTTTGTAGTTTAGTCGAACAGTTTGAGCCTTAATGGTAATACCTCTTTCCTTTTCAATATCCATAGTATCAAGAATTTGATCATGCATTTCGCGGTCCGTAAGGCCGCCACACATCTGTATCAACCGATCCGCCAAAGTGGACTTCCCGTGATCAATGTGTGCAATGATAGAAAAATTACGTATTAAGGAGAGTTCCGTCATCACTATTAATTAAAGTAGACCTTAGTCCCTAAGGGTTGCGCCAGTTTCATTTTTGATCTTCAGGACAATCTTTTCAGATAGTCGATTGATTTCTTCTTCTGTAAGTGTTTTGCCAGTTGGTTGCAAACAAACTGATATTGCATACGATTTTTTTCCCTGAGGGATCTCCTCACCCTGATAAGTATCAAAAACTCTAACATTATCAATAAGTTGCGTGTCTATACTTTTAATAAGATCTACAATCTCCTGTGATGTTATTTTTTGATCCACAACAAAAGCAAAGTCTCTTTCAACGCTTTGTAAAGAAGAAAGGGTTAAGCCAGAATCGTCCATCATTTTTTTCCCGGATAGTGTAGCCAATGAATCTATATACAACTCAAAACCTACAACAGGAACTTTAATATTGAACGAAGATAAAACCTCAGGATGCAGTTCCCCAAAGGAGACCAGAGGTAGTGCATCCTTCTGGGAAAAAGAAGCCGCACGAGCTGGATGATACCATTTGGCGGCAGTGTTAGAAATCTCTAAATTTTCTTGTGAAATTTGAGAAATTTGTAAAAACGAAAGCACGTCAGCTTTCACATCATAAAAATCAACTTTTTTTGATGGCCTTCGCCAATGACGATCGGTGGAACCCACACGAATACCCGCTGCACATAACCTCTGTCCATCTGAGTGAATACTTGAATAACTTGGCCCAATCTCAAATAAAGCAAAACTTCCACTGCCGCGATCAAGATTTTTCTTAGCAGCGGTCAATAGATTTGGCAAAATGCTTGGTCTCATCATATCCAAGTCAGCACTAATAGGATTGACTAATCTCAGATCCTGATTATCCCCACCAAATAAAGAAGCATATTTTCCGTCCATGAAGGACCACGTGATTACCTCATAAAAACCTCGAGTTGCAAAGCTTCTCTTCACGGTATCCTTAATTTTCTGCTGCTTTGAAGATCCCAATGCAACAGAAGTAGAAACTTTTGTGAATGGTTCATCGGGTATATTATCATAGCCATAAATGCGCAGAACCTCCTCTACAAGATCCGCGGGTACGTCAATATCATTACGCCAAGATGGAACATTAACAGAGAAAGAATTACCCTTTCCCTTCAAACTAAATCCAAGGGACTCGAGGCTGGTTTTTATTTTTTGTGCGCTAATTTTTAAACCGGTTAGCTTTAAAACTTCCCTAAGATCAAAATTAATAATTTTTTTTGTAAAATTTTTTTTCCCCGCAATAACTATTTCACTAGGCTCACCTCCACAAATATCAATAATCATTTTTGTTGCCGACTCTATGCCAGGGAGCACAGAAGTTGGATCAACACCACGCTCAAAGCGGAAACGAGAATCTGAATCAATCATCAACTTTCTTCCAGTAGAGCTAATACTTTTTGGATCAAAATGCGCACATTCAAGGAAAGTGTCTGTTGTTTCATGATTACAACCACTCTCCTCACCGCCAATCACTCCACCCAGACTCAAAACTTTATTCTTGTCCCGAATCACCACCATATCATCCTTTAAGGAATAAACTTTACCATCCAAAGCTGCGAGTTTTTCTCCGCTTTGGCTAAGATTAACCCTTAAATCGCCATTAATTTTTTTTGCATCAAATACATGCAATGGGCGACCCAAATTTAACGTAAAGTAATTAGTAATATCTACCAACGCAGAAACAGGCTTCAATCCAACTGAATATAATCGCTCAGATAACCATCGAGGGCTATCAGCGTTCTTTATGTTGCGAATATAACGCCCAGCAAAAACCGGGCAAAGTGATGATTTGGTTTTTGGAAAATCCAAGATAATATTAATTGAACTTTTAAAATGTCCATTAACTTTTTTTCCAACAAGGGGTTTTAATTTTCCCAAACCAGCTGCAGCTAAGTCTCTCGCAATCCCTCTTACGCTCAAACAATCTGATCGATTCGGCGTGACATCGATACTAATCAAAAAATCATTTAGTCCTAAAAACTTCGAACAACTCTCTCCAATTTTCGAATCATCTGGAAGTTTAATAATACCTTCATGGTCTTCACTTAGGCCAAGATCGCGCGCAGAACAGAGCATGCCATGACTATAAATCCCGCGTATTTTAACCTTGGCAATTTTATCGCCAGTAGAAGGAATAATGGTGCCTAAATCCGCAAAAACACTTTTCATACCTTTGCGAACATTTGAAGCTCCACATACAACCTCGATTGTTTTATTTCCTGTATTAACGCCACAAATTTGCAATTTATCTGCATCTGGATGTTTTTTAACGTCCTGAACTTCCGCAACAACAAAAGGTTGCAAAGCCTTACTCTGGTCAGTGGACTCCTCTACCTCCAAACCCAAATTAGTAAGTTTTTCTAAAATTTCTTGATTTTTGGCATTGGTGTCCAGGTGATCTTTTAGCCACGAGATAGTAAATTTCATATCTCTAACCCATCGATAAACTCAGTAATCTGCAGAGGAGAGAAGCCATAATGCTTTAACCAACGAATATCGGATTCGAAAAAAGTCCTAAGATCATATATTCCATATTTCAACATAGTCATTCTCTCAACCCCTAAGCCAAAAGCAAATCCCTGATATTTCTTAGCATCAATACCACACGCAGACAGTACGTTTGGATGAACCATTCCACAACCTAAGATCTCCATCCATTCAGACCCACTGCCAATCTTTAATTTTCCCTTGCTGCGATCACAACCAATATCAACTTCTGCGGAAGGTTCCGTGAAAGGAAAGTAAGACGGTCTGAATCTTAATGGTAATTTCCCAATATTGAAAAATGATTCGCAAAATTTAATAATACAACTTTTTAAATGCCCCATATGTGTTGATTCATCAATAACCAAGCCCTCAACTTGATGAAACATTGGGGTATGGGTAATATCAGAATCACATCGATAGGTTCTGCCCGGTGCAATAACTCTGATTGGAAGTTTATTTTCCTTCATAACTCTAACCTGTACCGGGGAAGTATGTGTTCGAAGTAAAGGGCGCCTCTTCTCATCTTCTCCCTCAAAGTAAAAAGTATCGTGCATTTGCCTCGCCGGATGCTCTTCAGGAATATTAAGCGCTGAGAAATTGTGAAAATCATCTTCAATGTCTGGCCCCTCAACAACCGAGAAATTCATATGTGAAAAAATTGAAATAATTTCGTGAATAGTCTGAGATGTTGGATGTATTTTTCCTTCTAAGATCTTCTCTGGTTCTGGATCTAAAGTAACGTCTATACTTTTTTCCGAAAGTTGGCTGGTAATCTTTTGATTCTCTAGATCACTCTTCTTTTGGCTAATTAAATCAACAATTTCAGATTTAAATCGATTTAATTCTCCGCCCTGAGTTTTTTTATCTTCCGTACTTAGCTCAGCAATACCTTTGATAAGCGCTGTAATATCTCCCTTTTTACCAAGGGTCTCTATCCTAAACTTCTCCAGTTTTTCTAAAGAATTAACTTCGCTGAACTTTTGTAGAATTTCTTTTTTTAGTAAATCGATATTTTTCATATCTTCTAAATGGAAAAAATATAAAAAAAGGTCACTCAGTCTGACCTTTATCACAGCATAATAACAAAGGATATTAAAGTACTTTGATCAAATTACGCGTTTTTACCAAAAACTTCCTTTGCTTTCTTAGCAATAAATTCAAATGTTTTTGGCTCCCGAATAGCTAGATCAGACAGATTCTTTCGATCTATCTTGATATTTGCTTTGGACATAGCGTTCATTAATGTTGAATAAGTCAAGCCATGTTGACGAGATGCTGCATTGATTCTCTGAATCCACAGAGCGCGAAAATCAGATTTACGCTTTTTTCTATCCCGATAAGAATACTGTAAACCTTTCTCAAGTCGCTCTAACGCTACTCGAAAAACATTCTTAGATCGACCTTGATAACCTTTTGTTTTTCTAAGAACCTTCTTGTGCCTAGCGTGAGCCACAACCCCTCTTTTCACCCTTGCCATGTTAATCTCCCCTTAAAATCACGTATACGGAATAAATTTATCAACAATCTTCATATCAGCTTTCGACATAATGCTGCTTTTCCTGGCTTTCAATTTCATTTTCTTGGATCTTTTAGTCATGCCATGCCTCATAGAAGACTTTTTAATAACAATCTTACCCGTAGATGTCTTGCGAAAACGTTTTTTAGCGCCACTTTTTGTTTTTAATTTCGGCATAACTATAAATAACAATAATGTTGTTCTGCAATCTTTAAAATAAATGAGTATATCGCGTTAAAGAGGTTTATAACTACTGCAAAACTCAAAAGCAAGAAAACTATAGTTTGATTACAAGAATTTACGTATTTTGCTGCGGAGCAACAATCATGATCATTTGGTACTCTTCCATCGCAGGCGCTTGCTCCACCTTCCCCACTTCCTTCAAATCATTCTCTACAGTCTTTAGAAGATTCGATCCAAGTTCTTTATGAGCGAATTCGCGCCCCCTAAAGCGCATCGTAACCTTAACCTTATTGCCTAACTTAAGAAACTTGATCATATTGCGCAATTTTACATCATAATCGTGCTTGTCAATATTTGGTCTAATTTTGATTTCTTTAACTTCTATAATCTTTTGTTTCTTTTTAGCTTCATTAATCCGTTTTTGTTCCTGATACTTATATTTTCCATAATCAAGAATCTTACAAACAGGTGGGGTCGCATTTGGTGAGACCTCAACCAAGTCAAGCTCAGCTGCTTTAGCCATGCTCAAAGCTTTAGCTATCTCGACAACACCAACCATCTTACCATTCTCATCCACCAAGCGAACGGAAGGAACGGAAATTAGTTCATTTATCTTTGGATTTGCGCCTGTGCGCGAAGAATTTGGAACTCCAGTCGCTATAAAATACCCCCATTCAATAAAGATTTATTCATTTAAGATGGTCACATTTAAAAAAATTGTCAAACCCTAATCTACTTTTTTTTCATAGATGAAGGCAGTTTAGATTTTTTAACAATCTCCTGAATCGCTGAATCTAATTTCATTGTATCTTGTTTATCAGATCCTAATTTTCGAATCGTTACAGTTTTATTCTCTGCCTCTTTCTTGCCTACTACGAACATAATTGGAGTTTTTGCTAAACTGTGCTCTCGTACTTTATATCCAATTTTTTCATTTCTTGAATCGACCTCAATTGATAAACCAGCAGAAGATGCTTGATCAAAAATTAAATTTGCATATTTATCCGCATCACTAGTAATAGTTGCTACAACAATCTGAGTAGGGGAAAGCCAAAGAGGTAATTTCCCGGCATAATGTTCAAGTAAAATTCCTATAAAGCGCTCCAAAGATCCAAACAACGCTCTGTGCAACAAAACAGGCTTATGCTTCTCGCCATCTTCACCTATAAAATTTGCGTCAAGCCTCTCAGGTAAAAACATATCTACTTGCAGCGTTCCACACTGCCATTTCCTGCCAATTGCATCCTTTAAAACAAATTCAAGTTTGGGTCCATAAAAAGCACCCTCACCCGTATTCACTTTATATTTTAAACCCAAGTCATCAATTGCTTTAGTTAAGGCTCCCTCAAGAAGGCTCCATTTTTCATCAGACCCTATACGTTTATCTGGTCTATCGGCAAAATTGATATCTATATCCTCAAAGCCAAGCTCGCGATATACTGCAATGACTAACTCTATAACTTCTCTACACTCCGATTGCATTTGATCCTGTGAACAAAATATATGGGCATCATCCTGAGTAAATTCCCTTACTCTCATTAAGCCCTGCAAGGCTCCGGAAGCCTCATAACGATTCACCTTGCCAAATTCAGAGATCCTGAGCGGCAATTCCCTATAACTCCTTAATCCCTGTTTAAAAATTTGTATACCGCCTGGGCAGTTCATAGGCTTTAAAGCGAAAATTCTTCCATCTTCTGTCTCGGTAATATACATATTTTCTCGAAACGTTTCCCAATGACCCGATTTTTCCCACAACTTTCTATCCATAACAGTAGGGGTTGAAATTTCCATATATTTAGAATCCGTTTGCTTCTTTCTGATATAATTAACTAATGTTTGAAATAACTCCCAACCTTTAGGGTGCCAAAATACTGCTCCTGGCGCCTCCTCTTGAAAATGAAACAAATCCATATCTTTACCTAATTTACGGTGATCTCTTTTTTCAGCTTCCTCTAGTCTTTGTAGGTACGTCTCAAGATCTTTCTTTGTGAACCAAGCTGTTCCGTATATCCTTTGCAACATTTCATTTTCTGAATCACCTTTCCAATATGCACCGGAAATCTTCATCAGCTTAAAGAAGCTCCCAACTCTTGCTGTAGAGGGAAAGTGCGGCCCCCGACAAAGATCTATAAAATCACCCTGCCTGTACAAAGTTATCTCTTCATCCTTGGGAATTTCAGAAATAATTTCTGCTTTATATTTTTCCCCCTGCTTTTTAAAAAAACTAACCGCCTTATCGCGATCCCAAACCTCCCTGACAATCTTTTCATCTCTCTTAATAATTTCGTGCATTCGCTTCTCAATATCCTTCAAATCATCTGGCGTAAAGGGATCTTTTCTTGAAAAGTCATAATAAAAGCCATCATCGATTGCAGGCCCAATGGTTACCTGTGTTTTCGGATATAATTCTTTAACGGCCTCCGCCATAATGTGAGCCATATCATGTCTAAGGATCTCCAAAGATTCCTCGTTCTTGGATGTTAAAACTTCTATCTTAGCATCTTGATTTAAGATAAAGTCCAGGTCTCTCAATTCACCATTAACCTTCACCACAAGTGCATCTTTTGCCAGCCGCGCACCAATAGTCTTGGCCACTTCCTTACAGCTTAATGCGCTCTTGAACTTTTTTATACTTCCGTCTGGTAATGTAATTTCCATCATTGACTCTTTATATTTAGTGCATTTTTAAAAGATTTACATTAGAAATCACTCTTTTTAGCGATAATTGATCTAAATTTTCACTTTGTAGAATTTTTACATTTTTTCCTCTTGGGCCGCATAACTTAGGATCAGATTCTGTAGAAAATAAAACAACTGAATGACATCCTAGAATTGCTGCAATATGCATTGGACCTGTATCGTTGCCTATGACAAATTGGGATTTTCTTAGCAAATTGACCACTTCTTGTAAGGTTGTACGACCGCAAAGATTTAATGCACCAGGACATTCTTTATCTAAGCCACTAATAGAAAGCCCGTCCTCTTGATTCCCTAAAAAAACTGGGATCAATTTCTGCTCTTCAAAAAAATGGTTAGCAAGTGCAATATATTTTTTACTAGACCAACGTTTTCCGGGCCGATGTCTGGAGCCCCCATGAAAAATAACAAAATATCTACCACAAATATTAAATTTTACTTTATCTTTTTGAATCCAATCTAAATTAGGGCTGGGAATATTTTTAATTCCAACCAAAGATAACTGCTCAGCCTGTCTATCTAGAGTATGCAGGAAATTTCGCTTAGGATTATCGTGCCGATGGGAACAACCCATTGCAATACCAGACCATTTTGGTTGTTTTGATGGCCAGAGAAAATGGAAGTAAAAGCTAGAGCGATCTGACGTTTGTAAATCAAAAACCTGGTCAAATTTAAAAGAAATAATTTTTTTGCGTAACCTTAATGCACTACTAAGATCCAGTAGGTTTGGACGAGAATCCACCCAGACCTGATCGAATAATCCTGACTGGAATGCTAAGGATTTAAATGCTTGAGTCGTTAAAAGGATTATCTGTGAATTTTTGTAAAATTTTCTAATCGCCCGGAATGGACCGATAGCCTGCATAAAATCACCAAGAGCACCAAGCTTAATTACCAAAACTTTTGAAGCAAACTTGGGGCGTCTAGCAACCCTTCCCTTTACCATTAATCCTCTTCTAAAAGCATTTTTTTATAAATCCGAAGAGTTTTTTCACACATCTTCTCCTTAGAGAAATTTTCCTTCACAAAATTTATTCCTCGTATCGACATAGATCTTTTTTTATCAGTGGACATATTGATCATAGAATCCATAGCATTAGCCAGTGCCTTTGCATCACCAGGCGGAATCAGCATTCCTGTCTTACCATCAAGCACATTCTCTCTAGCTGCGCCATGATTCGTAGCAATCACTGGTGTGCCGACTGACTGAGATTCGATTATAGTCCTACCAAAGGCTTCTGGATCAGTGGATGCAGACACTACAAAATCAACCAATGAATAAGCAACTGGCATATCATCACAATGTTGAAAAAACTTCACTCTTTCAACCAAATTATACTCTTTTACTAAAGAAAATAATTCATTTAAATAAGCTGTCCTCCCCTGATGAAACCCAACAATAATTGCCCTTGCCTTATTCTGCATTAGACGTAACGCCTTTAGAAAAGTAACATGCCCCTTCCACCTAGTGATTCT
>CAYMIQ010000003.1:12293-13581 GCA_964390605.1 uncultured Rickettsiales bacterium | reverse complement strand
GTAAATACACGATACACTTGCTACGATTATCACATCCCTTCTTTCGAACAGCGATCTGGTTGCAGAGTGACGCATTCTGTCTATTTGTTCATTAATCGAAGACTCTTTTTCTATATACACATCATTTCTTGGTACATATGCTTCTGGTTGATAGTAGTCGTAATACGAAACAAAGTACTCGACTGCATTTTCTGGAAAGAAGCTCTTCATTTCTCCATACAACTGTGCAGCCAGGGTCTTGTTTGGTGCCATTATAAGCGTTGGTTTCTTTAACTTCTGAATTACATTAGCAATAGTGAAGGTTTTTCCTGATCCCGTGACACCTAGCAAGACTTGATTTCTGCATTTATCCTTATAGTGGTTGACTAGTTCTTTGACAGCCTTTGGCTGGTCGCCGGATAACTTAAATTCTTTTGAAAGATTAAAGGTCATCTTGATTTATACATTTATAAGCATTAAAACTTAGAAAACAAATTTTAACTCAATAATATATAGTTTTTTTACCTGTTATGTCTTTTCTTGCAAAACGATTAAAGAAGATTAAACCTTCCCCTACAATGGCTCTCTCGAGCAAAGTCACAAAACTTTTAGCAGAGGGAAAAAATATCATCACTCTTGGAGCTGGTGAGCCAGACTTTGATACAGCTGAAAATGTAAAAAATTTTGCCAAGGACTCCATTGATCGTGGCGATACTAAATATACTGACGTTTCCGGCACAAAGGAACTAAAGGATGCAATTGCTGCAAAATTTGAGAAGGATAATGAATTGAAATTCTCGACGAACCAATTGATTGCGAGCTGCGGAGGCAAACAGGTTATATTTAACGCTTTTATGGCAACAATAAATGCAGGTGACGAAGTTATTATACCTGCACCTTATTGGGTATCTTATCCAGATATGGTTTTATTATTTGATGGAAAGCCAGTTTGTATCAGCTGCTCCGAGAAAAATAACTTTAAGTTACAACCAGATGATCTTGATCGTGCTATCACTAAAAAGACAAAATGGTTAATAGTTAATTCACCATGCAACCCCACAGGAACGGTCTATTCAAAAGAAGAACTGAAAGCATTGTCGGAAGTTTTATTAAAACATCCCAATGTATTAATTCTAAGTGACGATATATATGAGCATGTAATTTATAATGATCTTAGATTTCATACAATTGCACAAGTTGAACCAAAACTTTTTGATCGAACACTTACTATGAATGGTGTTTCTAAATCTTATGCCATGACTGGTTGGCGAATTGGCTTTGCTGGCGGTTCCCAGGAGTTAATAGGCGC
>CAYMIQ010000003.1:0-12283 GCA_964390605.1 uncultured Rickettsiales bacterium | reverse complement strand
AATGAATGGAGTAAGCAAATCATATGCAATGACCGGATGGAGATTTGGATATGCAGCCGGCCCAAAGGAAATCATCAAAGCTATAGCAAAAGTTCAATCTCAAGGTACCTCGAGTCCTTCTTCCATAAGTCAAGCAGCTGCTGTTGAAGCCTTAGTTGGTGATCAGTCTTATGTTAAAGAGCGCAGCCTTAGCTTTATGGAAAGGAGAGACTATGTGGTCCAATTTCTTAATCAAATATCAGGTATAAGTTGTTTGAGCCCCAATGGAACATTTTACACCTATCCTTCTTGTGGTGATCTGATCGGTAAAAAAACGAATTCTGGAAAATCTATTCAGTCAGACGGTGACTTTGCGATGTATTTATTAGAAGAAGTTGGAGTCGCTGTGGTGCCTGGAGAAGCTTTTGGATCTTCGCACTTTTTCAGAATTTCATTTGCAACATCCATGGAAAAATTAAAAGAGGCTTGCGATAGGATAAAACAAGCCGTTAGCAATCTAAGCTAACGTAGCTTTTCTAAATGAAAATTTTAATTTTAGGATCTGGCGGTTTGGGTGGTTATTTTGGTGGAAGATTAGCTGCTGCTGGATTTAATGTTACTTTTGTTGCGAGGGGAAGGCATTTTCAAAGTATTGCTAAAGGTGGTTTAAAAGTTAGAAGTCCTTTAGGTAATGCAAAAATTACAAATCTTTCTGTAGTTGAAAGTCCTAGGAAAGCTGG
The DNA here is from genome assembly GCA_964390605.1 of uncultured Rickettsiales bacterium. Lineage (GTDB taxonomy): Bacteria > Pseudomonadota > Alphaproteobacteria > UBA8558 > UBA8558 > UBA8558. The sequence continues at coordinate 11,564 of CAYMIQ010000003.1, read as the reverse complement.
GGTTTTCGATATAATCGTAAATTGTGTTAAAATGTGGGATTTAGAGAGTGCGTCTTGTGACTTGAAGCATAATTTAGGAAAAAAAACCATAATTATACCTCTCCAAAACGGTATAGATTCTGAAAAAATTCTTTGCAAAACTCTTGGTAAGCATCATGTCGTTGGTGGAGTTGCCCACATCTCTGCAAAGATTGTAAAACCCGGAGTTATTAAGCACAATGGAAGATTGGCAAGATTAATTTTTGGAGTCATAAAAGGAAATCAGTCTAAATCAGTCATCGCTAAAATAAAAAGATTCAGATTATTATGCTTAAAATCTGGTATTGATTGCCACATATCTAGAGATATTTCCTTGGATATATGGGGGAAATTTATTTTTTTGGTCGCCTTTAGCGGTGTCACTGCACTAACCAAAAAGTCAATAGGATCGATAAGAGGAAATAAAAAACTTAAAGAATTTTTTTATCTCACAATGCAAGAGACGTTCAACGTTGCAAAAAAATTGGGTGTTCGTTTTAAAAAAGATCCATTAGAAAAATGGGAATCAATTATTGAGAGCATGCCTTCTAATTATAGGGCTTCTATGTACGAGGATTTAAAAATAGGGAAAAAACTTGAGTTACCTTGGCTTTCTCTCAGAGTAGTACAATTAGGAAAAAAATTTAGAATAAATACGCCAAAAAATCTAGAAATTGTCAAAGGCCTGAGACCTTATATTAATGGGAGAAATTAATTCTCTGCTAAGAATTTTTCAGCCTCAAGCGCACTCATGCACCCAAATCCTGCTGCGGTGACTGCTTGGCGGTAAACCTTATCCATTACATCTCCAGCAGCAAATACCCCGGATACACTTGTTGACGTTCCGTGTTTTGATGTAACAATGTAGCCATCTTTATCGATATTTAGCTGACCTTCAAAAATTTTTGTAGCAGGATCATGACCAATTGCGACAAACAAACCATCGATTGACAGATTCTTATTTTTTTTAGTTTTGAGATTTTTTAAGTGAACGCCCGTCACCTTTGTTGGATCTTTACTTCCTATTATTTCCTCCACCACGCTATCCCAAATAATCTCAATCTTTTTATTCTCAAATACCCTGCTCTGTAAGATTTTTTCAGATCGCAGGCTATCTCTTCTGTGAATCAAGTAAACTTTCTTTGCATGGTTAGTTAAATATATCGCTTCTTCAGCGGCAGTATTACCACCACCCACAACGGCGACAACTTTTTCCTTAAAGAAGAAACCATCACAGGTTGCGCATGCAGACACACCATGTCCTTGGAATTCTTTTTCGCTAGACAAGCCTAGCCAACGTGCACTGGCTCCGGTAGAAATAATTAATGCGTCGCTAGTATACACAGATCCCGAATCTCCGTAACAGACTAAAGGTTTCTTCGACAAGTTTACTTTGTTGATGTGATCATTATGGATTGTGGCACCTACGTTTTGTGCTTGTTTTTTCATTTCTTCCATTAGCCATGGTCCTTGTATAATTTTTGCAAAACCAGGATAATTCTCAACATCAGTTGTGATAGTTAGTTGTCCACCCTCCTGCAGTCCAGATATAACCATTGGGGAGAGATTCGCTCTTGCAGCATAAATGGCAGCAGTATAGCCTGCGGCACCGGATCCAATAATTATTAATTTTGAATGAAAATTCTTTTTAGCTATTTTTTGCAATTATATTTTCCAATCAGTTTCAAAGGTTACATAATTGATTTGTATAGATCTTCTTTCTCTATTAATTTCCTTCTTTTCTAACCCATGCCATGTATCTTTTCCTCTAATGAACATATATCCATAATTATGTTTATATGGAACCGTTTTAAATACCTTTAGATCGGGCGTATAGAAATCAGTTCCAAGGTTTTCTGATTCATTGTAAGGGTTTGCGTATAATAGCATGGACATTAATTTCTCCTTAATATCAGTATGAGGCTCTAACCAGAAACCATTTCTATCGGCGATAATTTCCATCCTTAAAAAAGTATTGCTTAGGTCTTGACCTAGAATAGATTCCATGTATTTAACGGCCTGGTTGCTTAGTAATTCATCTATTAGCAATTTTAGTGCTGGATGTTTATGAATATTTTTTTTATCCAGATAATAACGCATTGTCCCATCTAGACCGTTTCCGGTTTTATCTGCCGCTCTTGTTCCATCATATGCTCTTGGAGAATCAGATATCTCTGTTTGGCAAATTTCTTTTAACATTTCATCAGAGAGAGGTTTATCGATCTCCCAATGTACAAATGGATCAAGAATCTTTTTGGAGTTATTTTTTATTGCATTGATTAATGTCATAAAACTACTTTGTTAAATATTTTTTTGATTTGGCTCGCAATAACCTCTGTTTCATTTGGAATTTTGTATTTCCATTTTTCTAATGAATTGCCTAATGGTTTGGCATAACCTTTCTTATACATCATTTCGTGAAAAATTTTGATTCTTTTTGATTTGCCTTTGTATTCGAACAAGTATATTGGCTTTCCTGTAGCACAGGATTCGCTGATCATGGATACTGACTCGCACGTTACAATAATCGCGTCTGCCGAAGATAGTATACCAATGTAGGGGTTAGTTTCCTTTTTATCCCAGATGTATTTTGGTATATCACCAAGGCCATCTTTTATAGATTCTGTAAGCCATTTTTCTGTTCTTCTTGATGGGGAAATTACAAAACTACAGTTTGTGTTTTTGTGTAGGCTAATCAATTTCTTTATAAGCCTTTCTGAGCTTGGTTGATCAAATTTATAAGCTTTACTTGACCCTCCTATTAGAACACCAGCTATTGGTCGAGGCAATTCCGAGAATTTCTTACAAAAGTGCTTTTTATTTTCCTTCAGTAGTCTTGGAGTAATATGATGGATTGCTCCGTTTGAAAGCAGTACATTTTTTCCATTTATTCCATCATGCTGTGGAATAACTACTAAATCAAAATTTTTTAAATTAATCCTTGGGTTTTGAATATGAATCGAAAAAATTTCTTTTTTTATAATTCTTTTCATTGTTCTTGAAATAATTGCGCCGACCCGACCACAGCTAATCAGTATTTTTGGCCACGGAGGATTCATTGATTTAGTACCTTTATTTAGGATCGAAAGAGATGGGGGGCATAAATTTGCAGGTAAATATTTCCATGGAAAATATAAGTTAACTCTCTTAAAGGAAAAATTTAAATCTAAAGCTTTTGCTAAACCAAGACATTGATTTTCCATTCCGGAAAATCCTTCCGTTACTAGCCAACACCTTGCGCCTCTTAATTTGTTTACCATTTTACAATAGTTGCATTTTCTACAAGATATGTGATTGTAATGATTTGATTCTCATGTCGCCCCTGCTGATCGATTTTATTGCATCTACTGCAGCAATAGCTCCTGCTATGGTTGTATAATAAGGGATATTTTTCTTTAGAGTAGTTCGCCTTAAGGAGAAGCTATCAGCAATTGATTCAGATCCTTCTGTTGTGTTTATGACTAACTGGATCTTATTTTTTCTTAACGCATCTACTACATTCGGCGACCCCTCATAAACTTTCTTAATTTTTATTACTTGAATATTTCTTTCCTCTAAGTATTTTGCTGTTCCTTTGGTTGCAAAAATACAGAATCCGATATCTATCAACTTCTTAGATAATTTAATGATAGGTTTTTTATCTTTATCTTTTACAGATATAAATACGGTGCCAGAAACTGGAAGATTGATTCCGCTGCTAATTTGGGCTTTTGCAAAGGCTATGGAGAAATTTTTATCTATCCCCATTACTTCTCCGGTAGATTTCATTTCTGGTCCAAGTATTAAATCAACTCCTGGAAATCTATTAAAAGGGAATACTGATTCTTTTACAGAAACATGTTTGGGATCAGAGAATTTCAATTTTTTAAAATTAATTTTTTCTCCAATCATAATTTTTGTTGCTAGCTTTGCTACCGGAATACCAATAGCTTTAGAAACAAATGGTACGGTGCGGCTTGCCCTGGGATTTACCTCTAGGATATAAATTACTCCATCTTGTATGGCAAATTGTATATTCATTAAACCTATTACATTTAACGCTTTTGCTAAATGTACGGTTTGCTTTTTAATTTCTTTTATTTGAGCGCTCGAAATGGATCTGGGGGGCAAAGAACAGGCAGAATCACCTGAGTGTATTCCAGCCTCTTCTATGTGTTCCATTATTCCCGCGATACAAACATTTTTTCCATCCGATAATGCATCTACATCTATTTCAATCGCGTCTTTTAAGTATCTGTCAATTAGCACAGGGCTATTTCCTGATACCTGCACTGCTTCATCTATATATTTCTTAAGAGAGGCCTCTTCATGTACTATTTCCATTGCCCTACCACCAAGCACATACGATGGACGAATGACGACCGGAAAACCGATTTCTTTGGCTATTGCGATAGCTTCGTTTTTGCTTTTAGCAATTCCATTTTTAGGTTGTCTGAGCTTAATTTTTAAGAGCAGCTCTTTAAACCTCTCTCTATCTTCCGCTAAATCTATGGCATCAGGGGATGTGCCAAGTATGGGTATATTGGATTCTTTTAGCGCTTTACACAATTTAAGTGGAGTTTGACCACCGAATTGTACAATAATGCCCAGCAGAGTTCCTTTTGATGTCTCCCTGTTAACTATTTCTAGTACATCTTCCTCCGTTAGCGGATCAAAGTAGAGTCTATCAGAAGTATCATAATCTGTTGATACAGTTTCTGGATTGCAGTTTATCATAATGGATTCAATGCCTACTTCTTTTAGGGCATATGAGGCATGAACACAGCAATAGTCAAATTCAATACCCTGGCCAATTCTATTTGGTCCACCTCCTAAAATTATTACTTTCTTCTTTTTGCTTGGTTTGCTTTCGCAGTTTTCTATTTGGAGAGAAGTGTTGCCCTCATATGTTGAATACATATAGGAAGTTGCAGAAGGAAACTCAGAGGCACAAGTGTCGACTCTCTTAAAAACCGGACTTATTCTAAATCTTTCTCTTAACTTTTTTACTTTCTCTTTCTCAGTCTTATTTATCTCGGCTATTTTTTTGTCAGAAAATCCTAAGGACTTGATTCTTGCCATAAACTCTTTATTAGCGAGAGAATCTTTTTTTCTAATATCCTTTTCTGTATCTGTGATTATTTTTATTTGTTCAATGAACCATCTATCGTATCCAGTTGCTCGTTGTATCTTTGATATGCTTAATCCTAACCTAAGCGCTTCAGCAATTCTAAATATTCTATCAGGGGAATTTTCTTTAAGTGGCTTTAGAGGGTTTTTGTTCATGAAGTTATTTTTTATTTTATCTAGGCCATTAAATTCAGATTCCATTGATCTTAGTGCTTTCTGTAAAGATTCGGGGAATGTGCGGCCAATAGCCATTACTTCTCCGACTGATTTCATCGATGTAGTGAGCAATGGTTTAGTTCCAGGAAATTTTTCAAAGGCAAAGCGTGGGATTTTGGTCACAATATAGTCAATTGTTGGCTCAAAGGACGCAGGGGTAGTCTTCGTTATATCATTAATTAATTCATCTAACGTAAAACCAACCGCAAGTTTTGCTGCTATTTTTGCTATTGGAAAGCCCGTAGCCTTCGACGCTAAGGCCGAGGATCTTGAAACTCTAGGATTCATTTCAATGACAATCATCTTTCCGTTTTTTGGATTAATAGCGAATTGCACATTTGACCCTCCAGTTTCAACACCAATTTCCTTCAGAACTGCAATCGATGCATTTCGCATTAATTGATATTCTTTATCAGTTAATGTTAGGGCCGGGGCTACCGTTATAGAATCCCCGGTATGTGTTCCCATAGGGTCTACATTCTCAATCGAACACACAATGATACAATTATCGTTTTTATCGCGCACCACCTCCATTTCATACTCCTTCCACCCCACAACAGATTCTTCAATTAATACTTCCTGGGTTGGAGATGCAGATAAACCTTTGGAAACAATCTCTTCAAATTCACTTTTATTATTGGCAATGCCACCGCCTGTTCCACCTAGGGTGTAAGATGGTCTTACCACTAACGGGGTTCCCATCTTCTTTAGTGCCCTTCTGGCCTCTTTTAAATTGTGAGCTAAAAAGCTTTTTGCGCACTCTAAACCAATTTTTTTCATAGCCTCTCTAAAGAGCTCCCTATCTTCTGCACGATCGATAGCTTTCTTATTTGCACCAATTAGCTCTACATTGAATTTTTTAAGGATACCTGTTTTTTCTAGCGTCAAGGCGGTATTGAGAGCTGTCTGGCCGCCCATAGTTGGAAGTAAGGCGTCCGGATTTTCCTTTTTTATAATCTTTTCAACAATTTTTGGAGTAACTGGTTCTATGTAGGTAACATCCGCAGTTTCTGGATCTGTCATGATTGTTGCTGGGTTGGAATTGACAAGTACTACTTTGTAGCCTTCTTCTTTTAAAGCCCGACAGGCCTGAGTACCTGAATAGTCAAATTCGCATGCCTGGCCAATGATGATTGGACCAGCGCCAATTATAAGCACTTTGTTTATATCATTTCTTTTTGGCATTGCTCTCCATGAGTTTTATAAATTGACTGAAAAGGTATTGCGTGTCTTGTGGTCCCGGAGATGCTTCGGGATGAAATTGAACCGAAAAAATTGGTTTGTTTTTTATTTTGATCCCTTCAATTGAATGATCAAAGAGAGATAAATGTGTTATGTCCACATTTTTTGGGATTGTTTTTTCGTCAACAACAAATCCATGATTTTGACTTGTAATTTCAACTTTTTTTGTCTTTAGGTTTTTTACTGGGTGATTGGCCCCTCTATGACCATGGTGCATCTTTTTTGTCTTAGCACCAAGAGCAATTGCTAAAAGTTGATGTCCCAGGCAGATACCAAAAATGGGCAAATCAGATTTTATTAGTTCTTTCAGTATAGGCACTGCGTAAGATCCTGTCGCCGCCGGATCTCCTGGCCCATTGGATAAAAAAATACCATCAGGATTTCTACTAAGAATTTTTTTTGCACTTTCCTTAGCGGGCACAACAGTAATTTTACATTTATTGTCAATTAGGCATCGAAGTATATTTCTTTTTGCACCGTAATCTACGGCTACTACGTGATAGTTATTTTGGTTTTTTCTTTTTGGATTCTCACCTAGTTGCCACTTCCCCTTTTTCCAAGAATACGGCTTTTTTGTTGATACCTTTATTGCAAGATCAAGACCCTCCATTTTTGGACACCTTTTCAGCACGTCTCGCATTTTACTAAAGTTGAATTTCTGACTTTTGCTATGCTGTATAACGCCATTTAATGATCCATGCTCTCTAATTTTTTCGGTAAGCTTTCTAGTGTCTATTCCAGATATCCCCACAAGACCAAATTTTTTTAGCCATTTTTCAAAGGACAGGGCACTTCTAAAGTTTGCAGGGTTAGTGATGTCACTTCGCACAATGAGACCGTGGGCTACTGGTGCTTGTGATTCCATATCTTCAAAATTAGTTCCAACGTTTCCAATGTGTGGAAATGTAAAGGTAATTATTTGATTAGCATAAGAGGGGTCAGTGAGGATTTCTTGATAGCCTGTTATTGAGGTATTGAAACATATTTCTCCACTTGTAGTCTTTTCCGCACCAATACCCTTTCCCCAAAAAACAGTCCCATCAGCAAGGATTAATATAGCTGTTGTACTATTACTAGGGATTTTTATATTCTGATTCGTTGTATTGTACCTATAGGGGGTTAGAGTTAAACTATACTACTGATAAGCAAAACTTATGCCAAGGTCAAGAGTCTTGATTAAAAATATTTCCTTATTTTTCAATGACTTAATTTATTTCTTCTCATTGAACAGTTTTGTTTTTTGATGTAGACTCCTTGGAAAATTGTTGGGTTTCTTCCATTATGTTGCGAAAACAAATATCAGCTTCTCTTCAAGAAGCTTTAAAAGCTAAAGATCAAACAAAAGCATCAACTTTGCGGTTAATATTGGCTGCACTCAAGGATCGCGATATCGCGGAGCGGCCTAAAGGTAACGTGAGCGGTCTGGATGATGGTGAAATATTGAAGTTATTGCAGTCAATGATTAAACAAAGAAAGGAAAGTATTGAGCTGTATGAAAAGGGTAATCGTCTTGAATTAGCTGAGAAAGAGCAACAAGAAATCACATATATTGAGGATTTTTTACCAAAACAACTTAGTGAAGACGAGGTTAAGACCATTGTTAAATCAACTATTAGTGAGTTGGGCGCAAAGGATATTAGAGACATGGGTAAGGTGATGTCATTTTTGCGAGAAAAATATTCTGGTCAAATGGACCTGGGTACAGCTGGAAAGCTTTTGAAAGAACACTTGGTATAAATATATTATTTATTAAATTATGAAATTTACTCCCAGTTTTTTAGATAACATAAGATCCAGAATTCTAGTATCTGAGGTTGTGGGAAAAAAAGTTAAGCTCCAGAGGAAGGGCCGGGAGTTCATTGGCCTTAGCCCATTTAAACAGGAAAAGACACCATCGTTCACTGTAAATGATGATAAGGGGTTTTATCACTGTTTCAGCAGTGGTTTCCATGGGGATATATTCACTTTTTTAATGGAAACGGAGGGCCTTTCTTTTCCTGAGGCAGTTCGGGTACTGGCTGATCAAGCCGGAATCTCTTTGCCGGAATCCTTCGATGATAATAGTGCAAAAGATCACGATTTGGATGGATTGTGGAAGATTCTGAAAATTGCCTGTGATTGGTTCCGAGAACGCTTAGCCGATACCCAATTCAATTATGCTAAGAAGTATTTGTTGGAAAGAGGCATTTCATCGAAAACCATCGATCATTTTTATATCGGTTTTGCTCCTGACCAGATCAACGCCTTAACCTCATATCTTTCTGGAAGAGGGTTTTCTGAAGATATGATTATCAAATCTGGCTTGGGTTTTAAAAGTGAATCGCAAAATAAAATTATTGATAGATTTAGAGGTAGGGTTATGTTTCCCATCACCGATTTTAAGGGTCGGGTAATAGCCTTTGGCGGCAGAACAATTCTGGGTAAGGAGCCTAAGTATTTAAACTCCCCAGAGACAGCGCTTTTTGAAAAAAGAAGGACTCTTTATGGTCTTTTTCAGGCACGAGAATCAGTTTATAAGACCAAGCAAATTATTATAGTTGAGGGTTATTTAGACGTTGTGAGTTTACATCAAGCTGGCTTACCCAATGCAGTTTCTTCCCTCGGAACTGCGCAGACTGAAGAACAACTGTTGCGAGCTTGGAAATATGCTGCGGAACCAGTTATTTGTTTAGATGGAGACTCTTCGGGTAGAGATTCCATGTGTAAAGTTGCCGATAAGGCATTTCCGTTGTTGCAGCCAGGAAAGTCCCTGTGTTTTGCAAGCATACCTGATGGAGATGATCCCGATAGCTATATACAAAATAAAGGTTTGAACGAATTTAAACTACTGATTAAAAAATCAGTCCCTTTGTCAGAATTTATTTGGAGTGTAGAAAGCGTTGTGCAGCCTTTAGATACACCAGAGCGCAGAGCTTATTTTGAGAGCCGGCTTTTGGAAAAAGCTAAATTAATAGTTGATTCAAAGGTACGCAAAGAGTACGAAAGTTTCTTTAAAAAAATGATTTGGGAAACATTTAGGGTATCTAAAAGCGGGGATTCGGACAAAAAATTATCACTCGTTTCTCCGAAACAAGGCTCACTGGCGACGCAAAAGAAAAGAACTGATCCACTTCTTGTGCTCCAAAAGATACTTATTCTTTTAATGGTAAATCATTCCTTTATTTTAGATTCAGGGGATAACGAGGAAAAGATTGCCCATTTGGATTTTTCCTCGAAAAAATTGGCAAAGATTAGAAAAGAGATCCTTTCTTTGGTAGGCGAGAAAGATTTATCAAAAGAGGGGATCATGCAACTTTTGGAATCGAAGAATTTGCAAAATGAAATCAAGTTAATATCCACTGAAGAGGTAATTGTGCACGCAGCATTTGTGAAGCCTGACGCGGATAAACAGGCAGTTATGTCAGGGTTAGAAGAAACCCTTCGTAGATATGATTCTTTAATTTTGAAGCAGCAAAGAAAAGATGCGGGAAAAGTATTTACAGAAACGGGAAAGCCCGAGGATGCTAATCGGTTAATAGCTCTTAGAAAAAGGGAAATAAAGCCCAATTCAATTAGAGAAAAGGAAGCAAAGTTAGATTCCGCGTTATAAAAATTTGACTTATTTAATTATCATTTAGCAGATTTTTTTTATATACATTTTTTATGGTTAAAAAAAATATTCAAAAGCCTAAAAAGACTAAGAGAGTCGGGAAAGTTACTAAGTCTAAGCTTGTTGCAGGTGCTAAAAGATCCGTTGCTAGATCCAGGCGAGTGCTAAAAAATAAAGTAAAATCTAAAAGAGTCACTCGATCCAAGAATCGTCAGGATTCTCAGTCAAAGAGAAAACTTACCAGTCGCGGTCGTAAGCAAGACAAGGCTGCTATTGCCGCTAAAACTAAGAAAAATTTATCTACTGTTCAGGGTGATAAAAAGAAGCCATCGAAGGCAGTTATTATTCGTGGATTGATAGAGGAGAAAAAGGAAAGTGGTCTTATTGAAATGTCAGCTATACAAGGCGCGCTTGAGGGAGAGAATCTTACTAAAGCAAAGCTCAAAACAATAGAAAGGAAATTTTCAGAAGCAGGAATTAAGATTCTAGGCCTTGATGCCCTAATTAACTCCTTAAATAAATCTACATCCAGCAGTGAACAATCTAGCGCTGGCCGCACAGATGACCCTGTGAGAATGTATCTAAGAGAAATGGGTAACGTTGAGCTCCTGTCACGACAAGGAGAAATTGATATTGCTAAAAAGATCGAGTCAGGAAAGAAAATAATGATAGATGGAGTTTGCCAAAGTCCACTAACTTTCAGAGCTGTGGTGCATTGGCACAACGCTTTGAAAGAAAGTCGCATGCTGCTAAGGGAGGTTATTGATATTGACAGCTTTACGGGTGGAGAAAATCTAGAAAAAAATTCTTATACTGATAATGCTGATAACACTGAAGAGAGCGAGGGTAATTCTTCTCCTGAAGATAATCAGGCATCGGAAAAGAAGAAAGATGAAGATGATGATAAGGAAAAGAGTAATTCTTCAGAAGAGGGAGACACTTCGAGAGACGATTATGATGATGACAGTATAGGCATGTCGCTTGCTATGATTGAAGAGAATCTGCGGCCAAAGATTATGAGTTCTTTTGAAAAAATTAATGGTAATTATGGTGAGTTCTTTGATTTGCAGTCGAAATATATCAGCTCCTATCAATCAGGAAAGAAAGTTAGCAAAAATCTAATGGACAAATATGTGGAACTCAGAGGTGGTTTCAAAAAATCATTAATGAAAATTCACCTTAATTAGTGGACCAGTTATACGGTCTTCACAGGAGATTGACAAGCCTTGAGGGAAAACTTCTGAAGATGGCTTCTGAAAGTAAGGTTAGCCGCGAAAGCTTTGTTAAGGAATATCTAGATTTTGAATTAGGCCGAGACTGGTTAACATCTATAAAAAAGAAAAAGGAAAAAAATTGGAAAAAATTTCTTGAAAAAGAAAATGAAATCAAA
>CAYMIQ010000002.1:0-15300 GCA_964390605.1 uncultured Rickettsiales bacterium | reverse complement strand
CATCTGTTCCATCAGGGCGCATAACCCCTACATAAAACTCACCTTTTATAAACTTTGTGAAGGCGATGTAATCTCCTCTAGGAGACCAAACAGGAGTTGAGTAGCGACCCTTACCAAAGCTAATTCTCCTTTTATTAGATCCATCTGCATTCATAACATAGATTTGAGTCTTACCGCCTCTGTCAGAATTAAAAGCAATGTTCGCTCCATCCGGCGAATAAGAGGGGGAGGTATCGATATCAGGGTTATTGGTTATCCTTTTTGTTTTTCTTGTTTGAATATCCATGGACCAAATTTCAGAATTACCGTCTATGGCCTGACTGAAAACTACTGTTTTGCCATCTGGAGAAAAACGAGGAGCAAATGTCATTCCGGGAAAATCACCCAAAATTTCTTGTTTCCCGGTATCTAGATTATAAAGATAAACACGAGGCTGACCTTTCTTGATGTAAGACAGATACGTAATCGCTTGCATATTAGGTGAAAACCTTGGCGTTAATACCAAATATTTTCCGTCAGTTAATAATTTATGGTTCGCGCCATCTTGATCCATAATCGCAAGCTGTTTCATTTTCTTTTTTGGGGATCCGGACTCAGAAATATAAACAATCCGGGTATCAAAATAACCATTTTCGCCAGTCAAGGCCTTGAAAATTTCATCGGACATTAGATGAGCAATTCTTCGCCAGTTATCTGGTACGGTAAAATAGGCCTGGCCTGATAACTGTTTCTCAGTCATAACATCCCACAAACGGAACTCGGCCCGCATTCTTCCCTCATCATCAATTCCAGTTTTTCCTCTCACCAAGAAACGTGCGTCTATTAATCTCCAGTCAGAAAATCTTGGCCTCAAACCTAGAGCCTTGTCAGATTCAATAAATGCTGCAGAATCGATAGGATCAAAAAGTCCAGAATTTTTTAAATTACTGGAAATGACTTCCGAAATATTTTTCCCATGCTCAAAATCAACAATTGCTATCGGCAAAGGTTCATCAGTACCTCTGGTAATATCCAGAACAGTCCCAGCTAAACTTGGGTAAGCAAATAAGGAAAAGAATACGATGCAAACAAAACACCGAATCTGATTATTAATGAAATTTCTTTTTATCATATCCATTACTTGCCAAACATGTGCCGTGGATCAAAGTTGAGTGTCATTACTTTCCACTTCTCATATTTATCTACAGGAAGCTTTAGCGGATTACAAATAGGATTTTTGACTGCTCTTAAAGCACTATCAGCAGCTACTTTATAAAATGGATCACTCATTCTGTTTAAACTCAGCAATTGCGCACGGTTAATAGTCCCGTCAGGATTAACGTGTATTTGGATCTGAACGGATAAATTTTCTGCATCACGTGCACCATAAGGTATGTTCCAACAAGGAATAAACTGCTGCCTAATAGCATCTAGCTCACTAATTGATAATTCCGCAGAAGCATCAAACTCCTTATTATAATTAGTCTGCTTTATTTCTTCCTTTTTATCTTCTTTCTTATCTTTATCAACTTTCTTCTTCACCTTGATCTCATCGATAGTCTTAAGAACAGACAACATCAAATCAGGCTCGGGAGGTTTTGTTTTAGATTTTCTGGGCTTAATTTTTTTTACTTCCTTTGGCTTTTCAACAACTAGTTCGGGCTCAGCTGGCGGTTGTGGTGTGTTATCAGTATTGGGCACTTCAGGAACTTCTGTGTTTTCCTGGACGATAGGAGGCTTCTTGACTTGATCGGCGGTCAGATCTTCTCTTTTTGAGGTTTGCTCCTCAATATCTTCGGGAATAGGGACATTAGTTATTTCTGAAACGTTAGTAATTTCAATCGGAACAATATCCGGGGAATCATAATTCTTTGAAAATAGAGGAATCCCAACAAATAATAAGATAATAATAGTAAAGTGAAAAATTGCCGAGTATATAGCGCTCTTAGATAAAGACTTATCGGATCTATACATTCTCATAAAAAATCTCATGGCACACTATCTCCCTCTAGAAATCCGTCTATCGCTAACTAAGGCAACCTGATCAAAACCAGAAGAGGTAATAAGCGCCATCAACTCAAGAACCCGACCATAAGAAATTGATGCGTCACCTCTGATAAAAATTTTATTATTTTGCTTTGCCTTGGAAATTGCTTTTAATCTCGGAATAAGTTGCCCCGATGCAACCTCCGTTTCTTGTAAGAAAACTTTCCCTTCTGCATTTATGGTTATCACTAGAGGTTCGGTTTGCTGAGTAATTTCTTTCGCCTGGGTTTTGGGAAGCTCCACAGGAACACCGACTGTCAATAGAGGTGCAGTAACCATAAAGATGACCAATAGCACTAACATAACATCCACCATGGGCGTAACGTTAATATCAGACATGGGCTGTTTCTTGTTTAAGCCGCGAGCACTTGGTTGAATATTATTAGATGTAAAGGCCAATGGTTATTTCCTTTCGTCAATCTGCCTCGATAAAATTGCACAAAACTCGGAAACAAAAGCCTCCATCCTTCCGGCAAAACGATTCAGATCACTGGTAATTTTATTATAAGCTACAACGGCAGGAATCGCGGCAACCAAACCCAGCGCGGTCGCAAAAAGTGCCTCAGCAATGCCCGGAGCAACAACCGCTAAACTTGTATTTTTCGTCATGCCGATCGCCTGGAAACTATTCATGATTCCCCACACGGTACCAAATAAACCAATAAATGGAGCAGTCGAGCCAACGGATGCTAAAAAAGTCATGTACCGTTCCAAAATAACCATTTCTTTGTTCATGGTGGATTGCATAACACGCTCTACTCTTTGTTTTAAATTTTCATCAGGGGGAACCTTTTGTTTCAACGATCGTTTCCATTCCTCCATGCCAGAACTAAAAATCGTTACCATTGGATGGGTATACTTGGCCCCAAGGGTCGAATAAAGCTCATCGAGAGACCCACCTGACCAAAATTTTTCTTCGAATTTATCGCTTGCTTCATTAATAAAACGAATCTTCTTGTATTTTTCTATTATGATTGCCCAACACCAAAAAGAAGCAAGGAGAAGTCCTATCACAACAAGCTTAACGATAAGATCTGCCTGCAAAAACAGTCCTATAACAGACATGTCCGGAATTTGTGCCGTTGCATCCACTGGGTAAGCAAGATCGACAGGTTCACGAGCGGCGCTATCTACAACTTGTTCAGTAGTTTCATCCATCTTAAATTCCTTTACTATTAGCCATTAAAAAACTTTCTCAATGCAGTATTCAAAAACTTTGGCATGCGAGTAGGCTGCAATTTTTTATTAACACATGCAAGACGTACTTTTAAACTAACTAAATCTTGCTTGTCCCGACGAATAGTTTGGCTTGCCTCAATGACAACACCTGTAGATTTTAGAAGTTCAGTTTTGACTTCGAGATTGTCATCGAGTTTTGCTGGGGCCAGAAAATCAACCTCACAATGACGAACAGCAAAAGCCATCTCAGACTTTTCAACAAGCCGTTGATAACGAGGTGCCAACAATCTCATCATTTCAGTTCTAGCACGCTCAGCAAATTTTAAGTAATTTGCATAGTACACAACACCTCCGGAATCAGTATCCTCGTAGTATACTCGTACGGGAAAAAAATGCATTTTTTTGGAAAAATGACCACAATGAAGGTTTGAACGGTTTAGGATGCGTTTATTGATCATAAATCACCAAACCTTTCCCCCCAAAGCGCCAAAAGAGCAGCCTCAGCAACACCGTTATCTTTTTTAAGCGGCCAAAGTCCCGCGTGTTTTGGCATCAGCTCCGATGCTCTTAAAAGAGCTCCGTTTTTATCTGCAGGCACTGCCATATCTTTTTTCCATTTATGTGCCACAATCTCAGTAAAAGGAATCAACAGCGTAGCAAGGATTCCTATATAGATACCATAACCGAGTCCGGTGCGAAAAGTAGAAGAAACTCCCTGTTTTGGCATTGCTTGCTGTTTTTCGATAAAAGCATAGTTTGGCGAGTACTTCTTCAACAATTCCCCCAAACCATTTGGATCTATATGACGTCTTTTTTTCTTAGCTGTAATTTTCTGTTGAAAAATTGGAGGGCGCTCAACCTTAATGTCCCCATCTGAATATCGGAAAGCCAAGCCACCGCTTAACCCAGGATCAATACCTAAAATAATACCATTACTTTCAGACATCTCAGGCCACCAATTTATTCATTACTTCTTCGGGAATATCGTAATCTGAATAAACAGATTGAACATCCTCCAAGCCGTCCAGCTCTTGAATTAATCCGATCACACTTTGAGCATCCGATTCCCCAATAGTGATTAAATTTTTTGCCTTCCAAGTCAATCCTGCACTATCAGGTGGTCCAAAAAATTTTTCAAGATCCAATCTTAAATCATGTACACGTTCGGTTTTACAAAAAATATCACAACCTAAATCGTCAACGATCACGTCCTCCGCTCCAAAATCACTTGCCCTGTCAAATATTTCTGAAGATTTTTTCTCATCCGAGGAATAGTGAATCAGGCCAACTTTTTCATACATATGACTTACGCTCCCCGTCTCTCCCAAGCGCCCTCCATATTTAGCAAAGCATGATCGTATCTCCGCCGCTGCACGATTTCTATTATCTGTTAAAGCATCAATAATGATTGAAATTCCACCTGCACCAAAACCCTCATAGCAAATCTCTTCAAATGTTTCTCCTTTTTGATTATCGCTACCACGGAGTACGGCTCGTTCGATGGTGTCCTTAGGCATATTCGCTGAATTAGCTGCGCTCACAGCTGATCGTAAACGTGGATTTTTTTCAGGATCTGCGATCCCTGAACGCGCCGCAACTGTGATTTCACGTATCAATTTCGTAAACAGCTTAGCGCGCTTCTTATCTTGCGCACCCTTCCGATACATTATATTCTTAAATTTTGAATGACCAGCCATACAAAACCCTAAAAACCTGACTCCAAAATACTTGCCACAATACACCTATTACCAATTAAAATTATATAAACTTTTTGTAAGAACCTAATATGGCAATTTTAAGGCATTACTACATTCCCGGATAATCAGTGTTGGAAAGAAGTCCTCCAATTCTAATTGGTTTAACCTCATTAGCCAATCCAGTGCTATCATCTAAGTCAACATATACCGCACATAGAGTAGAATCCTTATCAGCCGGAGCTAATCTTTGGGAGGGGATTTCTTTTCTAAATTTTGCAATCGCTGCGTCTTTATCCATTCCTATAACAGAATCGTAATCTCCGCACATACCTAAATCAGTTTGATACGCCGTGCCCTTGGAAAGTATCCTAGTATCAGAAGTAGGGATATGGGTGTGAGTTCCAAAAACTAATGATACGCGTCCATCAAGAAAATTACCCATAGCGTTCTTTTCGCTTGTTGTTTCAGCATGGAAATCAACAATAATGGCGGCAACATCCTTTGTTAAATTAATATTCTTTAATTCTTGTTCCACGATGCTAAAAGGATCGTCAAGAGCCTCCATAAACAAACGACCCATAAGATTAAGAATCAAAACCTCTCTTCCACCGTCTAGTTGATATTTTATCAATCCCTTGCCCGGAGTGCCCTCTGGATAATTGAGGGGACGAAGAAGGCGTGGTTCAGTCTGTATGTATTCAATAATTTCTTTCTGGTCCCAAATATGATTGCCAGACGTTATAATATCAACGCCTAAGTCAAAAAACTCCTTGCAATGCGTAGGGTTAATCCCAAAGCCATGTGCTGCATTTTCTCCATTAACCAAAACAAAATCTAATTTTAATTTATCCCTTAACATGGGGACATATTGTTTAATGGACGATCTACCTGATTTACCTACAACGTCACCACAACAAAGAATTTTCATGATTCAATACTCCAAAAGATTAGAATTTCTGTATTCTTTGTTCCGTAATAACCCAATCTAAGCTTTGATCATAGGCATTTCTTGGTAGGGAATCTGAACATTGAGCAGCATAAGCAACGCCAACAACAATTAAATCTTTCTTCTTGTTTTTTCTAAGATCAGAAATTGTCCTGTCATAATAGCCAGCACCATAACCCAGTCTATTACCTGCGTTATCGTAGGCCACAATGGGAGTCAGAATCAGATTTGGCAAAATAACGGAAAAAGATGGGAGTGGAGACAAAATTCCACATTTATCTTTCTGCATTTTTGCTCCAGGAATCCATTCCCTAAAAAGAAGACTACTGTTATGTTTGTGTACTACGGGCAAACAACAAGTAAACCCTAGATAATATAGATGATTTAATAATGGGATAATATTAACTTCCTGCCCAATAGGCCAATAGCCAGAAACTTTGCAGGATTTGCTTAATTTGAACGTTTTGACAAAGTTTTCCAAAATTTTCTCGGTAACCATGTTTGCATGAAGCAAATGGGCGCGTTTTCTTCTTCTTAAACCGCAAAGGCGCTTATTTTCTTTTGTTGAGTGAAGGTCCATCTTAGATGTGAAAACTAGGACCAGAAGAATTATAAACTAGAGAGTTTGTGCGCAATTGCCTCGATACGTTTAGCAAGAGCATTGATATCTGTTTCCTTTATTTGTAATAAATTTTCGCCACTGTTCTTGCTCTTGCCAAATTTTATTTCATGCAGCTCATCAGCCAATGTCAGACTCACTAAAAGCATTAATTGTGCGTTACTAACATCCCCCAAGTTACTAACAAGTCTAGAGCAATGTTCTTCAACCATTTTAGTCAATTCGAGAAGATGTTTCTCCTGCCCATCTTCACAAGCAACTTCGTACTTATTGCCATTGACGCTTACCGTAACCTTAGTCATTTGGTGTCTTTAGTTTCAATTTAATTTTTTCAATAACTTTACCCAATCTCAATGAAGCCTCCGAGTTACTTTTCTTGAGGGTATCATTTTCTAAATTCACGTTTCTCAGATCTTCGGAAATTTCGGAAACCCTTGAGCCAAAAGTATTAGTAGCCTTTTCAAGGCTATCAATCGCACTAGCTAGCCTTAAAACTGTAGTATTTTTCTTTTCTTCCTTCATTTTTTTTCTTTTTATTATTAAAGTAACATCTAGATGATATGACCATTAACTTACTCACGTCAACCTTGGTGAGTAATTAATTGTAGCACCTTATGACATTTATGTTCTTATATAGAATTATACATTAATAGATCATAGAAAGGATTAAATGAAAATTAGACTTGCAATTAATGGATTTGGAAGAATCGGTAGATTAGTTTTGCGCGCACTGTGCGAAAGTAAAAGAAAAGATATCAAAATAGTAGCCATTAACGATCTAGGCAGCCCTGAAGCAAATGCACATTTATTCAAATATGACACGGTTCACGGACAATTCCCTGGAAAAATTATTGTGAAGAATAACTCTTTTGATGTTGGGCTAGGTGCAATCAAAGTCTTCTCTGAAAAAGACCCTGCGGACCTGCCATGGAAAAAATTGAATGTTGACGTTGTGCTAGAGTGTACCGGCTTATTTTCAAACCGTGAAATGTCTCAAAAACATCTCACAGCTGGGGCAAAAAAAGTATTAATTTCCGCTCCAGCAGATGAGGTAGATTGCACTGTGGTGTTCGGCGTTAACCATAAGCAGCTCACAAAAAAGCACTCCATTGTGTCAAACGCATCATGCACTACCAATTGCCTGGCACCTATAGCCTCTGTCCTCCATAAAGAAATTGGCATAAATAGCGGATACATGACAACAATACATTCTTTTACCGGAGATCAGCGAATCGTTGATACACTGCACAAGGATTTGTACAGGGCAAGGGCAGCATCAAATTCAATGATACCTACATCAACTGGCGCAGCACAAGCCGTTGGCCTCGTCTTACCAGAACTAAAAGGTAAACTTGATGGGACCGCTATTCGAGTCCCCACAGCAAATGTATCATTAATTGATTTTACATTCATCGTGCGGAGAAACACATCCGCGAAAGAAATAAATAATGCGATTAAAAAGGCTGCAAAAAATGAATTTAAAAATATAATTGACATAAATAGTGAACCCCTAGTATCGATAGATTTCTGTCACAATACACACAGCTCCATCTTCGACACTTCCCAAACCAGTGTCATTGATAAGAAATTTTGTAGGGTTTTATCCTGGTATGATAACGAATGGGGATTCTCTAACAGAATGTTAGATACCGCTTCCCATTTAGCTAAATTATAAATCGATTCATGGCAAGTGACCTAAAAGAATCTTAGAAATGAATCATCCTAAATGTGGAATAGTAATTCATAATATCGAACATGCTCGAGCTGCCTTGCGGGCATCTTCCGCAACAAAGATACCTATTGCGGTAATAAGCGCGCCTTACGCGGGATGTTATGCCGGAGTCTCCTGGTTTCTGAAAATTGAAGAAAAAGTAAGAAAAGAATTCTCCAAGTCCAAAGCTATTTTCATACTAGATTGCGGTGACGAGCCAGGCATAGCCCTGGAAGCCTTTCGATTAGGGGTAAAATTTATTTTTTTAAAAGGAAGCAAAAAGATTATAAAAAAGGTTTCTGAGATTGGCGCTAAAAAGAAAAGCGCCCTTTATCAAAAAAAAATACAGATTCTAGATCTAAAAAATAAAATTAGTTTTTTGGAACAATGCGAAATTTGGCTATCAAGAAAAAACTAAATCAAAAAAGACTATACCTAATAAGCCCGCCAGAACTAAAGTGGCCTTATTTTTTTAACACTATAAAAAGATTGCTAAGCTGCAAGATCATTTCCGTACTACAGTTAAGATTTAAGAATGAGAATGATGATTTAATCAAATACGCAGCAAAAAAGTTATTACCTGTTTGTCACCGTAGTAACGTGGCCCTAATTATAAATGATCGGCCTGATTTAGTATTAGAAACACAATCAGATGGAGTGCATATCGGCCAGGCAGACATGCCGTGTTTGGAAGTAAGAAAAATGCTCGGTAAAAATGCACTTATTGGGGTAAGCTGTCGTGACTCGCTTGACTTAGCAAGTCGAGCGGTTAAACAAGGCGCAAACTATGTAGCTTTCGGTGCCTTTTTCCCTACAAAAACTAAAGAGGAAACAGGAAAACCAAATCTAAAACTACTAAAGGATTGGAAAAATAAATACACGATCCCTACGGTAGCAATCGGTGGAATCAATGCAAAAAACTCCATATCCTTAATCAATAGTGGAGCCGATTTCGTCGCTGTAATGTCCAGTATATGGGGAGATTCAAGGGATCCACAAGATAAGCTAGAAACATTCAAAAAATCTTTCAGCAAAAATTTATAAATATAAATCTTTTATATTGTTTTTATGGGTCGTTAGCTTTAAATACCCAAAGATAATGCTGGAAGTGTAGACAATGAAAATACAAGCGAATGAAATTAGGGTCGGCAATATTCTCGAAAACAATGGGAGGAGATGTATTGTTATGAAAACCAATACATTCAAGGCAGGCAAAGGAGGTGCATATATTCAGGTAGAAATGCGTGATCTAAAAACAGGAAATAAAGCAAATGAAAGATGGAGAACCTCAGATCACATTAATAAATTAGAAGTTATGTCAAAAAAATGTTCGTTCTTATTTTCTGACGAATCTAGCTCCACCTTTATGGATAGTGAAAATTTTGAACAATTCTCAGTGGAAAATAGTGCGCTGGGGGAAAGTATTAAATTTCTAAAAGAAAACATGAGTGTCACGGTAGACCTCATTGATAATCAAGCAGTTGCGATGCATTTGCCAAAAACCATTGCGATGAAAATTACTGAAACCGAAACGGTGGTTAAGGGACAGACAGCAACTTCGTCATTCAAACCAGCAAAACTAGAAAACGGTATGAAAATTATGGTACCCGGTCATATTGACACTGGAACAAGAATCTTGGTCAATACGGTCGACAATACCTATTCCGGAAAGGAATAAATTTACTAATGTTCCGTGACTCACCCACAATAAATGTAATGGTCAACGCTGCCCGCAAAGCTGCAAGGGGACTTCTTCGTGACTATGGGGAAATTTCCAAATTACAAGTTTCGATCAAGGGTCCTGCTAATTTTGTCACAAACGCAGATTTGAAAGCAGAAAAAATTTTAAAAGAGGAATTGCAAAATGCTAGGCCCGACTTCGGTTTAATTCTTGAAGAATCGGGAAAAAAAATAGGACAAGACAAGAAAAACTTTTGGATCGTCGATCCGCTGGACGGAACAATGAATTTTCTTCACGGTTTGCCTCACTTTGCAATTTCAATTGCACATGAGTCTAAAGGGGAAATAGTGTCAGGGATAATATTTGATCCTCTCCGTAATGAGATCTTTTATTCCGCCAAAGGCCGAGGTGCCTACCTAAATGACAGCAGAATAAGAGTCTCTAATAGAAAAAAAATTAATGATTCCGTTTTTGCTACCGGTATTCCCTGCATTGGAAAAAAGCAACACCCCTCTTATCTAAAAATTTTAAGCGAAATCATGAAAAAGAGCGCAGGGATAAGAAGATTTGGCGCCGCATCACTCGACTTAGCTTACGTAGCTGCTGGACGTTACGAAGGTTTCTGGGAAACAGATTTGAAGCACTGGGACGTTGCTGCAGGATCATTGCTTGTACAAGAAGCAGGAGGATATATCAGTGATATTGAGGGAGAAAAAGTTTCTTTAGAATCTGGAAATATTCTTGCTACAAATGCTCATCTTAATGTAGAAATTAGGAAAATTTTTAAGCAAATAATCAATAAAGACGTTCAAAAAAAATAACGAATTTTTCTAAAAATCATATTTTTTCCTTATTTCCCTGATAAATCCGCTAGAATTAAATAAACTATATAAAAGAATCAGCAAAAAAAATTTAAGAGGATAGGATTTGTTTAACATCAAAAATTACCTGAATAGAATGTTTCTTTTTCTAGCGATTCTTGCTGGAATTGTCGTTTCTATATATCCACCACTCTCAAAGGCTTTCCTAGCGAACGCGGCTATTAACGGGCTAATTTGTAGCGTTTTGTTAATAGGAATAATTTATGTTTTCAGGCAAGTAATGAAACTTTACCCTGAAATCACATGGATAAAGAATTTTAACATTCACACTAAAAGTTCTCCCACCTCCCCCAACCTACTTGGACCAATGCTCACACTACTTAGAAAACGCAAAGATAAAATTTCTCTTACAACCTTAGGCGTGAGGTCTATACTGGATGGAGTGCTGTCTAGATTGGATGAATCGCGTGAAATTTCTAGATATCTAATTGGGCTTCTTATCTTCCTTGGCCTGCTTGGTACATTTTGGGGACTTCTAGAAACAGTAAACGCTGTTGGGTTAACAATTTCTAGCCTCGAAATATCTGATGGAGACTTAAACGAGGTTTTTGGTGGGTTAAAATCTGGCCTGGAATCTCCACTCTCAGGGATGGGGACGGCTTTTAGCTCGTCCTTGTTTGGGTTGGCCGGATCACTGATTCTGGGTTTTCTGGACTTGCAGGCCAATCAAGCACAAAACAGATTCTTCAAAGACCTAGAGGACTGGTTGGCCAAATTTACTCACCTTCCAACCGGCGGCACAGCAGAAGAAGGTCAGGCATCTTCGGTATATGTCGAAGCATTGCTCGAACAGACTGCAGATAATTTAGAATCTTTAGGCAAGATACTCGCTAAAAGTGAGGAAAAGAACGCTAATCTTAATGAAAATATTGTGAAGCTCAACGAACGATTGAATGTCCTCGTAGAGGGTATTGGATCAGGGCAAACCAAATTTTCCAAAGAGTTAAGGGACGAAATAAAGATCTTAACAAAGGCTATATCAAGCCTCGGATCAAAGAAATAAATATGCATTTTATTCCATGATCACTCTACTCAGAAAACAAAGAGAATCTATCAACATCTGGGCGGGTTTTGTGGATGCGCTATCAGCCTTGCTGGTCGTAATAATATTCCTGTTGATGGTCTTTGTCGTTGCCCAGTTCTTTCTTCGTGAAACTTTAATGAGTAGGGACAAGGCTCTAGACCAACTAAATATCCAGATCCAACAATTATCAGAAGTTTTAGCACTCGAAAAAAAGAAAACACAAGATCTTACAGATGACATTAGTCGCTTAACGGTACAATTAGAATCCTCGCTAGCTAAGAGTATGGGTCTAGAGGAAAGACTGACGGAACAAGAGAATATCGCAAAAGAGAATATGGGGAAATTGCTACTCCGAGAAGAAGAATTAACGAAAGAAAAGGAACTCACTTCTCAACAAAGAGATGAGTTGTCTCTTTTGAATCAACAAATCTCTGCGCTCAGAGAGCAATTATCGGTCATTGCAAGTGAGCTAGAACTAACGAAGGAAAGAGAAAAAGCGGCAAAAATTAAAATTGATGAGTTAGGAAAAAAATTAAATCTCGCTCTTGCTAGCAAACTCCAAGAATTGGCAAACTATCGTTCTGAATTTTTTGGAAGACTAAAAAAAGTTCTTGGCGATAGGGCAGATATAAAAATTATTGGCGATCGTTTCGTTTTTCAATCAGAGGTGCTCTTTGATACGGCGTCATCTGAAATTCAAGAAGATGGCAAAATGCAACTGCGAAAAGTTGCGCAAACTCTGCAAGAAATTTCTACCGAGTTCCCTGATGATTTAGGCTGGATTTTGAGAATAGACGGACATACAGACGAGCGACCGATTCAAAGTGAACGCTTTGCCTCAAACTGGGAACTATCAACGGCAAGAGCCATTTCAGTGGTAAAATTCTTCCTTTCTGAAGGAATCGATGCAAAAAGATTAGCGGCAGCAGGTTTTGGATCTACCCATCCAATAACCAACAAAAAAACCGAAAAGGCTTACAGGCAGAACCGAAGGATCGAAATAAAATTAACGCAACACTAACCTTGAGTAGCGTTTGAAAAATCACTTTACTCCAAACCTTCTCAAGATGCGCTTTTCAATCTCCCAAAAGTATTTAAATTCTCCGAAAATCGCACCAACGAAAATGAGTAAAATCTGATAAATGGGAAAAATCGCAATGATCCTCAGGCACCAATATATAAAATTATGATCAGTAAAATTGAACCACTTGCTAAAAAGAATATCGGCAACCACAACCGATAACGAACCTGTTATTGAGAAAATAACAAAGATTAAAAACAGGCGTGCATTGCTTTCTACCTTAAAAAACCTCCTGATTTTTTTCATCGTTTTGTTCATTTCTTTATTAGATGCGATATCCCAATACAATCATTCTTGGTGTTAATCAAAAGATTTTTGCTAAATTTTGTATTGCATTTCTTATAACAAGGTTTAAAAAACAATTAACCTTAATTATTAATAACTGACAAATAAAAATTACCTGAAACTGCAATTTTATTTGTTTATTATAAAAATATCTTTTTATCAGGATAGAAAAGAAAATGAACGCTGAACAAGACAAAAAAGAGCCGGAAAAGAAGGGGAAAGAAGTAGAGCAAGAGTCCCCAAAAGAACCGAAAAAGGACAAAGCATCGAAAGAAGCTGTCGCACAAGACGCAAAAAAAACGGATGCAAAAAAAGGCAAAGCTAAGGCTGGGGAAAAGGATTCGAAACCTGACAGAAAATCAGCAGACTTTCATCCTGACTATCATGAAATAGAAGTCACCATGACTGATGGGGAAACCTTCAAGACCAGATCTACATGGGGCAAAAAAGGTGATAATTTGCGCTTAGAAGTAGATCCTAAAACCCATCCAGCATGGACTGGAGGGAAAGCACAAATTGTAGATACTGAAGGTCGGGTGGAAAGATTTAACAGACGTTTTAAGGGCCTTGGAACATCAAAGGCTTCAGCAAAACAAGATAAGGGGAAAGAAACAGACAATAAGGAGAGCCAGCCTTCCCCGAGTCCCGAGAAATGATATCCTCAACAAGCTAAATAAAAACTAATTGTCCTTACCAAAAGTATTCTTGGCTGACTTGATTGATTCTTGCTTTCTTAGAATCATTTCTTCGATGCGTTTAATTTCCAATCTCAGGTCTTGAATGTGTTCCTTCAATTCCTCAATAGAAAGATTCTCTAAATCAATTTCCTTGCTTTTGCTCGTAACTAAGGATAATTCTTCTTCATCCATAATCTAATGGTCACTATTGATGTCACTCTATACTTTAATTTATAATGGACAAACTCTAAAAAAAAAGAAAGCATTTCCCAAGAAAATAGCAATCACGAATCAAGAAATAAATTAAATGATGAAAAATATACCTGAAAAAATGAAGGCAATTAATCTAAAAAAACCAGGCGCTGCTGAAAACATGGTACTTCAAGAAACTGCAATTCCAAAAACCGGGAGAGCGGATGTACTCATCAAAGTTCATGCTGCGGGGATTAATATGCCGGATATCTTGCAACGCCGAGGCAACTATCCTCCTCCTCCAGGAGCATCCAGCATACTGGGATTAGAGGTCGCTGGAAAAATAGTTAAGATAGGTAAAAATGTGAGAGGATGGAGAATCGGCGATAAAGTCTGTGCCTTAGTGTCTGGGGGTGGATATGCGGAATATTGTAGCGCACCTTCTGGACAATGCCTACCCATACCAAAGGGATTTTCTTACGCTGAAGCAGCGGGAATCCCTGAAACTTTCTTTACTGTCTGGTCAAATATTGTGGATCGGGGGAAAATCAAAAGAGGCCAATCAATTCTTGTCCACGGTGGATCTGGAGGCATAGGCACGTGCGCCATACAAGTAGCAAAAATCCTTGGATGCATTGTATATGTTACTGCCGGAAATGAAAAAAAATGTAAGTTTTGCAAAAAGATTGGTGCCGATGAAGCCATCAATTACAAAAAAACCGATTTCGAGAAAGTGATTAGAAGTATTACCAAAAAGAATGGGGTTAACATGATTCTGGATTCCATAGGCGGAAATTATGTTGAAAAAAACATTAAGGTGTTATCCAAGAATGGACACCTTGTAAATATTGGATGGCAACGAGGATCGCACGTCTCAGTCAATATGATGCCGATTATGCTGAAACGATTAACCATTACCGGTTCCACCCTAAGAGTGAGAAGCGTTGCATTTAAAAAAAGAATTGCCAAAGCCTTATTAAAAAATATTTGGCCCTATTTTGAGAAAAAAACAATTAGGCCGATCATATTTAAAACATTTTCCATAAAAAATGCGAAAAATGCACACAAATTGATGGAAAGCAGTAAACATATTGGGAAAATTGTTTTAAAATTGTAATATCATTTTTCGTCGACTGAAATATGTTGAAAATTATATAATGTGTAGGTGAATCAATGTCGAAACTCTTAATGCCGAAAGCCACTGCTGTTTGGCTTATTGAAAACACAACACTAACCTTCAAACAAATTGGTGAGTTTACCGAAATTCACGAACTCGAGATTCAGGCAATCGCTGACAGTGAG
>CAYMIQ010000001.1:0-19989 GCA_964390605.1 uncultured Rickettsiales bacterium | reverse complement strand
GTAGAAATTCTATTTTTATTATTAGCTATTATTTTAACCACAAATGTATTCTTTAAACACAACATGTGGGCTGGCATCTTAATGGCTCCATATATTATCTGGGTGGCATTTGCAACGTACCTAAACTTTAATCTTTGGAGGCTTAATTTTTAGATAATGTTAAAACGCACAATACCTGTATTTTTTATTTTTTTATTCCTGCTTTTTACTTTTAAGAGTCATAGTGTTTTTACGGCAGATTGGAGGAGCGCAAGTCGTGAACCTGCAGGCATCGCTCCTATTGCCGCAGAGCACCCCGAAGCAATTGTCCAGGTGTATGCAGCTAGAGCTTTCAGTTGGAGGGGATATTTCTCGGTTCATAGTTGGATTGCCACAAAATTACCAAATGCAGAAGACTATAGAGTTTATCAAGTTGTTGGCTGGAGATCACTTTACGATCAGCCGGTTCTTTCAATTGAAGAAGAATACCCCGACCGTTATTGGTTTGATAATCGTCCAGAAATAATACAGGATATTCGTGGCGACCTCGCTGAGGAGATTATTGAGGATTTAGATAATATTGTCGATTCGTATCCTTATAAACGTCAGTATATTTTGTGGCCTGGCCCTAATAGTAATACTTTTACAGCTTGGGTTGGTCGTAAAATACCTGAATTGAGGCTTGACCTCCCATCTACGGCAATAGGAAAAGATTTTTTGGGCACTGATCTCTTCTCTAGTGCGCCCAGTGGAACTGGTTATCAATTATCTGTTTTTGGAATTTTTGGGGTTCTATTGGCTGCGGAAGAGGGGGTTGAAGTAAATATTGCTGGTTTAGTTTTTGGACTTGATCCCTTGGATCTTACTATAAAATTACCACTGTTTGGAAAGATTGGTTTTAACTAACAGTAAGGCTTGCCAAGACCACGCACCGCATAGCCATTTTTATAGATTAATCTTCTTCCATGTTCGGCAAGATAAATATTTTGTATTATAATAGCATTCATTTCCATTAAGTGACGCCTTTCTTCTAATGGGCTGCTAGCAAATTTATTGGTTTTTCTTTGCGCAAAATGAATCAACTCATGTAGAAGAATGGTGCGGTCACACACATCTTCATCAACTTTAAGTATGTCACTAAGATAAATTTTATCTGCCTTTTCAGTAATCCATGCATAAGCAGGGCAAGGTTTACCACATACCATATCTTGCACTTCGCTTGCAGGTATAATGTGGATTTCTGGTATTATTTCTGGTGGCAACTTGTACTCTGTATTTACATTTATCCAAGTTAGCAGGCTCACTGCAATTGCTTTTATAGATTCTAAGGTCATTGAATTGTCACATAAAATAACAGAATATTTTTACCAAATTGGAATTTTATAACTCTCTAATTCTTTGATTAATATGTTTTTTCCATACAAATCAGTTGAAGTGGTTTCCGTCCTTGTAGTTTTGATCAGGCCAATTTCAGGGGCAAACCAATCCACATTTTCCACTTGAACTTTTACATCTCCAATTCCACGTTCACCGATAAATGTCGTTTCTCCACTACTCTTAATTTTAATACAATTTTTGAATATTCCGGCCGGTACTTTGACCGTAGCATTAACATCTTCAATAATAGCATTAACCTTGAATGGAACGGTGATTCTTTTGTTGTAGTACGGATAATGCTTAAGCAGTAAATATGTTTTGCTTGGATTCTTCCACATTGCACCTTTTTTAACGGGATATTTTATAATATATCGTGGCTCTTCTTCATAAACAATCTGATCTTTACCTAAAGGTTGATAGGCTATTCTTTTTACATTGTTTTTGTCTTCATAGTAGTAAAAGACGCTAGCATCCTCCCTTAACATTGGGGTAACTGAAATCATTTCTTTTTCAGTAGATATTTCGTTAGTTATTTTTACCTTTTTTAGAAAGGTCGAGAATATTCTGTAGTACACAGGGGGCTCATTCTCAAACTCTATGGAGATTGTAAAGCTTTTTTGCAAGCCTTGTGTTAGAGGAAAATAGGCATTCTCTTCACAGCCGATAAGAAGACAACACATAATGCATGTAATTGTGAATGTCCTAATTTTTTTAATCATTATTTTTCCGGCATTCCTGTAGTTGGCGCATCATAGAATCTAATTTTAGAGCTCTTGTAAACTGTGTATTTTGTTTTAGCTTGTTCCCTAATAGCTAAAGAATCTTTTTTATTTTCAATTTCTCCAATTTGCGGTACATCGTTTTTAATTTTTACTTGTGCTTCTGCTATTACTCGATGAAGGTCTGGATTATACTCAAGTTGGTATGCCCTGGGGATTGTAATACCAGAATTTTCATCTACAGGCGTTAACCAAAGGTAAATCTTTCCAGACATACCAGTTATTTTATTCGGTTCATTAATCTGAGCAGAAATCAGGCGAAATGTTTCAGGAAGATCCCTACCGGATGGCCATCCTAGAATTGAGAAAAAAGACAGATAACTCGTTATATAAAAGATGGATATCACTGCAACAATGGTTGCTTTAATGCCCCAGTGGAAACTAGTGCGCAAAGAAAAGATTAGAAGAAGTGCTGCTAGGATGATGTAACTTGCGGTTATGCCTATAATTATGATTGTCAATGTTCTAACCCTCCTCCTAGTTTATCAAATTGCACTAATTGTTTTGGTAATTTGTTGATTTCTCTAACTCTTCCATCTTTTGAGATTTTGAAGCGAACAGCCGTTTTTTCATCACCAACTTTACTAAGCGTTGTTACGCCATAATAAACCACTTCTAGCTGCGGGTTTACTTTCTCAACTTTTACATCTACTTTCACCGAATCAGAATTAGTGGGTTGCCCAACAAAATCCTTCACTCCTGTTGCATAATAGTGGATATTTACGACATATTCCCCTGTTATTACGCCCCTTAGGGTTACTATTTCCTGGTTTAAAGGGTTTATTATTTGTTTTCCGCTGATCGTAATCGTGTCGTTCAAAGCACCACGATCGTCTCGATCCAGATGCAATAAGCCTGATTCCTGGTTTCTAAACCAAACTAATTCTCCTTTGGGATTTTCAACCCACACATCTATATCCTCGCTACTGCCATCTGGCCAGCCAATAGTTATAATATACTCTGCTTTAGGATTAACAATACCACTTTTGGGGATGGGATTCATAAACATGATTGCTATGAAAAACAAGAATGTAAAACCGAGCAGTGCATTAAATAATAGATCAGTAAAAGGATCTGTAGTTTTTCTTCTTTGATAGTACAGCATCAACCATTTCCTATTTTTCCACGATTAATTTTTGTCCATATTTGCAGCTCAATTATTTTGGTTGCCATTACTACCAGTCGATTAGAAAATTTATCAAGAAAATAATA
Source organism: uncultured Rickettsiales bacterium (assembly GCA_964390605.1). Taxonomy (GTDB): domain Bacteria; phylum Pseudomonadota; class Alphaproteobacteria; order UBA8558; family UBA8558; genus UBA8558. The sequence goes on along the minus strand of CAYMIQ010000001.1, from coordinate 16,642 downwards.
CTGAGTGGAAAGTAGCATACCAAATACCAGGCCCGCTAAGGTTGTAAATAACGCCACACCCATTCCGCCACTCATATCACTTAGAACATCCTGCATAACGTCTACATCTAGACTAGATATGTCGGTTACAGAACTCAGCATAATAACAAACCCAATTACTGTACCAAGTAGTCCGAGTCTTATCATTGTATCTGCTATGAACCACCCTATGTCATGTGGATTATTAATTTGATCACTGAAGGAATTAATCAGATTAGAGTTTTCTTTCGGTAGGTTTGATATCTTTTTAACCTTGGACAGTTTTCGAATCATTTCGAATATATGTTCACTTAGTAAGCATTCCGGAAGAACGTTCCCTTTAGCCGTGGTTACGATTCCTTCCTTCTTGATCGTAAGAGCTGAAGAGTCTTGGGTTAATAAATCCCATATCGTTGCCGTCGCATTTATCTCCTTAGAAATATGATATGTATGTATTCCACAGTGTAACGATGTACCAAGAAATAAAGCAGTGATAAAAAAGGTAATGTAACTTTTATCGGTAGCATACATAATCCCAAGAAATCCTTGATCCCAAACAAAGAATGCAAGAAAACATATCAACCCCATTAGGATAATCCAGACGAGGAACGCGTCATGTTTTGAGGTAGATAACGTCGAAATACCTTCTTTGCTTGATAGCACTGAATACATGGATTATGCCCCCCCAATAATTATTATTTATTCAATTGGTCTATTTTTCATATTCTAAAACTGAAGAAAATGGAATATTAATTTTGTTTCTACCTTCAAGGAAAGTCAATTCCATAAGACAAGCAGCACCCACAGGTGTTGCGCCAATCTTGTTTATGAGTTCAATTGATGCGGCCATGGTACCTCCTGTTGCCAGCAGGTCGTCAATGATAACAACTTTTTGATTTGATGTTATTAATCCATCACTAGCTTCAATAGTATCGGTTCCATACTCAAGGTTGTAAGAAGTGCCTATCGTTTTTCCCGGAAGTTTTCCCTTTTTCCTAATCATTAGGAATCCGCAATCTAGCTCCAGCGCTAAAGGAGCGGCTATCAGGAAACCCCGCGATTCAATGCCCGCAAGGTAATCAGGTTTGAATGGCCTAACTATTGAGGCCATCTTTTCGACCGCCGTTTTCCATGCTTTAGGGTGTGCAAGTAAGGTTGAAATATCGTAAAAAAGAATCCCCTTTTTTGGAAAATCAGGTATAGAACGAATATGATCTTTTAAATCCATGGAGAAATAATGTATTTGTTTTTCTTGGAAATACAATATTAATTAATATTTACTATAGTACATCATGATTGAAAAGAGACTTTCCAGCCTGACTAAAAAAATCATTCTGGCAATGTTGCTTGGAGCAATTTTTGGCATTGTTGCAAAGTCCTTTTTGCCTTCATTTCCTGAAATGGAGAATCTGATTATTTTTGACCTATTGAATTTGTTTGGTCAGCTATTTATCTCCGCCCTTAAAATGTTGGTCGTTCCTCTTGTGTTTGTTTCTCTTGTATCTGGTATTGGCTCGTTGCGAAATTTAAGATCACTAGGCACGTTGGGGCTGCGTACTCTTGCCTTATATTTATTGACCACTGGCATTGCGATCTCAATAGGTATTTTTTTAGCTGATATTTTTGAACCCGGGAAAGGTTTAAGCTTTGCGGCTACAACGGATAATCTTGAACTAGAAAAGGCTCCATCTTTAATCAATGTTTTATCCAGCATTGTGCCAAGTAATCCAATATCTGCAATGGCGGAGGGAAATATGTTGCAAATTATTGTGTTTTCTATTTTGTTTGGAATCGGTGCCTCTGCCTCAAAGAAATATGGGAAAAAAATTTTTAAGGCTTTTGACGCACTGAACGCAGTTGTTACCAATATAATCTTTGTTGTCATGTATTTTGCACCCTATGGTGTTTTTTGTCTCATAGGAAAAGTTTTTTATACTCAGGGCTATGACGTTATTACCTCTATGGCCGAATACATGTTGGTTGTTATAGCGGCATATGTTTTACATGCTCTCGGGGTTTTCTCACTTTTGATCAAATACTTTTGTCGATTGAACCCACTAACTTTCTTTCGAAAGATGCAACAAGTTCAGCTTTTTGCTTTCAGTACTTCTAGTAGTAACGCAACAATCCCTATTAATTTGGATACTGTGGTAAAGCGATTAGGTGTAAAGAAATCCATTGCCTCCTTTACTATACCGCTTGGCGCAACCATTAATATGGACGGAACAGCTATTATGCAGGGCGTTGCTACCGTTTTTATCGCAAATGTATATGGCCTCGATTTGCTCTTTTCTCAATTTCTAATTATTGTTTTAACTGCGATGCTCGCTTCTATTGGAACTGCTGGAGTTCCTGGTGTTGGCTTGGTAATGTTAGCGATGGTATTGAAGCAGATCGGTCTTCCAGTTGAAGGTATTGGTTTGATTATAGGGGTGGATCGTATACTTGATATGTTGCGGACTGCAATTAATGTGACAGGTGATGCGGCTGTTTCGATGGTTGTTGCTAAAAAGGAAAAATGTCTAGATCACGCGATCTTTAAAAATTTCAAAAAATAAAGCCCACGCAAAATAAGCTGGGCTTTAATTAAATACTCGAAAAGAATCTTTTGGTACTACTTTAGCGTTTTCAAATATTCTATAAGATCTGCACGTTTATCAGCCTTTTTTAGGCCAGGAAAAATCATCTTTGTGTCCTTAACCATTTTCTTAGGTTTTTTGATCCACTCGTCGAGTTTACCTTCATCCCAGGTTATATTGAGAGCTTTTAATCCATCAGAATATTCAAATCCAGAAACTGCTGCCGACGCTCTCCCGACAATCTTGTAAAGGTTCGGGCCAATCTTATCATCACCATCCTTTACTGAATGACATGCCTTACACTTTTTGAATAGTTTCTTCCCTTTTTCTGCATCTGCTGCCAGTAAGCTGGATGAGCTAGCAATAAAAACAAAGGGAAGGGCTAGTAAAAAAGAAAGAATCTTATTTTTTTTCATTGATTTCTCCTATCCCGTTTTCCTCTAACCTTTGTACTGCTTTTGATAAAAAGATAAAGAAAAATCGTGATAAAATTTACAAAACGCTATTAATAAGATCGTTTGACAGAAAAGTTAACCATTTTTAATAAAGCTTGTTTTTCAAAACTATCTGGGAAGATTTTTAGGGAATCGGTGGCGACTGATGCAAAGAATTCGGCTCTTTTGATGCTATCCTGTATTGCATTTCTTAGGTTCATAATTTTGATTGCCTTCTTGAGATCTCCAGAGGTTTGTTTCTTTTCTTTTATAGTCTTGTGCCAGAAAGCCTTCTCCTTTTCACTGCCACGATTATAGGCAATAATGACAGGAAGAGACATTTTACCTGATTTAAAATCACTGCCGATATTTTTTCCAAACTGCCTTTTATTATTGGAGGTATAGTCGAGTATATCATCGATAATTTGAAAGGCATTTCCAAGATTTAGCCCAAAGTTCTTTAAAGCATCCCTTTCTTTATTGGACTGATCCGAAACAATAGCCCCGACTTCACATGCGGAAGAGAATAGTTGAGCTGTTTTTGATTTAATAATTTCTAAATATATCGCCTCTGACATTTCAATATCTCCTGACGCTGTAAGTTCTAGTATTTCACCTTCAGCGATAATGGATGCTGTATTTGATAGTGTCTTTAATATTTCTATCGAACCATCAGATACCATGAGCTCGAAGGCACGACTCAATAAAAAATCCCCTACCAAGACACTGGCTTTATTGCCCCAAATTATGTTGGTTGTTTTCTTGCCGCGACGTAACAAGCCTTCATCCACAACATCATCATGTAAAAGTGTTGCGGAGTGAAGAAATTCAATGCACGCAGCTAACTTGAGGTGTCGATTTTCTTGATGGTTAAACAATTTTGTCGAGAAAATCGTTAAACTAGGGCGAATTCGTTTCCCTCCATTAAAAAGTAAATGACTTGCTAGCTCAGCTATCAAGGGCATATGGCTTTGAATGCCTTGCTTTATGATTTCATCTACTAAAGTTAGTTCACCTTTAATTGGAGAAATAATTTGTTCAATTTTATCCGATGCTCTTGAATAATCTTTAGTTTTGAGTGGAATTATTTGAGCCAAAGCCTTTGTCCCCCACGGTTCGATGATGTTATAAAATAGTCTTTTTTGTGTTATGGTCTAAAACTCAACCAATGTCAAAACTTGATAATAGATTCTTTAGCAAAGACTCATTAGTGGGCGGAAAGGTAAAATTTTTTCAGCCAAAAAAGGGTTATCGTGTGTCGATAGACTCTGTCTTTCTTTCGGCTGCGATTCCTGCGTGCAAAGGTGATCGAATTCTTGATTTAGGGTCTGGTGTCGGTGCTGCTGCATTATGTTTGGCTTGGAGGGTTCGTGATTGTAAAATTATAGGTATTGAGATACAGAATCATCTTATTGAACTGGCTAAAAAAAATATTGCTGAGAATAAATTTAATGATCGTTTAAGAATTTTTTTTGGGAATATCGTAAGTCCGCCTAGTAGTATTAAAGACCACAGCTTCGATCACGTTATGGCGAATCCTCCATTTTTTAGAGAAAGTGAGTTTGTAAAGTCTCCGCATTTATCAAAAAATCTTTCTAAGGTTGCCAGTGATGTAGAAATCTCTAGTTGGGTAAATTTAGGAATCAGGGCATTAAAAGACGATGGAACTATTACTTTTATTTTTCGAAGCGATCGTTTAAGTGAAATATTAAAGGCTTTTGGTAGAAAAATCGGTAATATATCGGTATTTCCTCTAATCTCTAAGAAAGGAGGCAAGACGAAAAGAGTGATTGTTCATGGTCGCAAAGGAGGACATGTCGAGCTTAATAGAAAAAAAGGTATTATTTTACACAACCAGCAGGGTTCCTTTGGAAGTAAGGCAGAGGACATTTTACGACATGGTGAACAGTTGCTTTTATAATTTTCTTGCCTAAAGTTTAGTTTGTGATGAGAAAAAACGCTGGACACAAGAATATAACTTTTCAGAGCTTGATCTTTGAGTTGCAGAGATTTTGGGAAAGCAAAAAATGTGTTATTTTGCAGCCCTACGATATCGAAATGGGGGCAGGAACATTTCATCCTGCTACCTCCTTGAGAGTACTTGGATCTGAACATTGGAGGGCAGCATTTTTACAACCCTGCAGAAGACCTACAGACGGTCGTTATGGAGACAATCCGAATCGCCTCCAGCATTATTATCAGTTTCAAGTGATTTTGAAACCGTCTCCTCACGATTCACAGGAGTTATATCTTGAAAGTTTACAGCATTTAGGAATTGACACTAAAAAGCATGATGTAAAGTTTATCGAAGATGATTGGGAGAGTCCAACTTTGGGCGCCTCGGGACTTGGATGGGAGGTATGGTGTGATGGTTTGGAAATCACTCAGTTCACTTATTTTCAGCAAATGGCAGGAATCGAATGTAAGCCGGTTTCGCTTGAATTAACGTATGGTTTGGAAAGGCTGGCCATGTATCTACAGGGCGTAGACAATATATTTAACATCAAGTGGAATAAGGAAGGCATTACCTATGGTGATATCTATATGCGAAGTGAGAAACAGTTCTCGTCTTATAATTTTGAAAAAGCAAATGTTGATGTTTTGATGAAACAGTTTAGTGAGCTCGAAAATGAATGCTCATCTTTGACTGAGGCGCATTTGCCGCTTCCTGCTTATGAGCAGTGCATGAAGGCAAGTCATGTTTTTAATCTTTTAGATTCTAGAGGTTCCATATCTGTAGCTGATAGGGCCTCATATATATTACGAATACGCAACATGGTAAAGAAAGTCTGCTTGAGTTGGTTACAAGAACAGGAAAAATGACTGAATTCTTCTTAGAAATAACCTCTGAAGAAATACCACCACGTATGCAGAAAAGATCAATACATGATTTGGAGAGGATTTTTTGTCAAAATTTAGAAAAAATGAATCTGCCTTACAAAGAATCTCAGGGTTATGTTACCTCTAGGCGCATGGTTTTGGTGGTTAGTGGGCTGCCAATTCGTCAAAATGATATTATTGAGGAAAAAAGGGGTCCTGGAGTTGATGCGGCGCAAGAAGCTATTACAGGATTTCTAAAGTCCAATAGAATCAAAATTGATCAATGCACAAAGAAGGATGTCAAAGGTAGAGAGTACTATTTTGCAAAAATTATCAAAAAAGGGATGAAGACCGATGCAGTAATCTCCAAAATTTTAAATACTACATTCAAGGGTTTGGTTTGGCCAAAATCGATGCGTTGGGGTGAAAATTCTGATCGTTGGGTGAGGCCGATAAAAAACTTGGTTTGTTTGTTCAATGGCAGTATCGTTCCTTTTTCTTATGCTTCTGTTAAGTCTACAAATGTTACTTTTGGACATAAATTTTTAAGTCCTAAAAGTTTTGTAGTACGTAATGCTAAGGCTTATCTATCTAAATTATATCGATCTAAGGTAGTTGTTGATCAAAAAAAACGAATAGAAGTTTTAGAAGAACAATTAAAGGAAAAAGCCCAGGAGAAGAAACTTACTTTGTCTTCTGACCCTTCTTTATTGGAAGAACTCAATGGGTTGGTTGAGTGGCCCATTGTCTTTGTTGGATCTATTGACTCGCGACATATGAATCTTCCAGAAGAAATTGTTATTTCTGTTCTTAAAAAGCAGCAAAAATATATCCCATTGCTTGAAAAAGATAATAAAATTTCGAGATATTTTTTAATAGTTTGTGATCGTGATAAAGAGCAATTCTCTAATGAGATCATTGCAGGGAACGAGCGTGTTCTTGGTGCGAGATTAGAAGATGCAAGTTTCTTTTGGAAACAGGATCTGGGGATACCTTTGGAAGACTTTGTTGCCAGACTCAAAAAACGTACATTTCATGCTAAATTGGGAAATATGGACGAGAAAATAGAAAGAATCAGCAGTCTTGCGTTGATTATCTCGAAATGTATTCCTGGGCAAGATCTTGAGAATGTAAAGAGAGCCTGCTTTTTAGCAAAGGCTGATTTAAGCTCCCAGATGGTTGAGCAATTTCCAGAGCTGCAGGGAATTATTGGGGGACTTTATGCAGGCATCGGTAGGGAAGAATCATCCGTAGCTAAGGCAATTCAAGAGCATTATTCGCCCCTTGGTCCGGATGATCAAATTCCATCATCTTCCATTGGCGCCATTCTTTCTTTAGCTGATAAAATCGATAATTTATTAGCTTTTTTTAGTATTGGTGAAAAACCTACAGGATCAAAAGATCCTTTTGCGTTACGCAGAAACGCTCTCGGCATCGTAAGAATTATACTGGAAAATAATGTTCGATTGCCTTTATTGGAAATTTTTCAACAATCAGCCTTTGCTTCTGGGGCCTTGGCTGCTGAAGTTCTAGATTTTCTCAAGGAGAGGCTAAAAGTTTTCTTGAAAGGAAAGGGAGTTAGGCATGATTTTGTTGATGCTGTTTATGGTGTAAAAGAAGATGATTTGGCACGCTTAATGCAGAAAGTGAATGCCATAAGGTCATTTATTGAGACGAAAGAAGGTGCGGATTTATTAACAGCTTTTCATCGCGCCAATAGCATTCTTTCTTCTGATAAACAAAATGGAGAAAAGTTATCCAGTACGACGATTGACAGTTCTTTACTGGTGGAAAAGGAAGAAAAGCAGCTTTTCAGAACACTTTCCGAGACTATTGAATTAAGTCAGAAAAAATTGAAGAGTGATGATTACGAGGCTATTATGGCCTTATTTTCCAAATTACGTCAGCCTTTAGATAATTTTTTTGATCACGTGATGGTAAATTGCGAAGACCAGAAAACAAAGTTGAATCGATTAAGTTTATTATCATCGTTTTGTTTGACAGTTGGTCGTGTCGCTGATTTTTCAAAAATTAGGGTGTAAAAGTTGACCAAGAATAGTTCTATTTCTTTATCGAAGATTACGAAAGGCGATCAAGCTGCCTTGGCAGATGCATTGGTTGCTGTTGAGACTGATCCGGAGTCAAGGAAAACATTTCAACTCTTAGAGGCAGCACATAATAACTGTAGGGGTCATGTTATAGGAATTACCGGTTCTCCTGGCGTTGGTAAATCGACTCTTTTAAGTGAGCTGATCAAAAAAAAACGAAAATTAAAAAAAACTGTGGGTGTAATAGCTGTTGATCCATCCTCGCAGTCGTCAGGTGGGTCTCTCTTAGGCGATCGAATCCGCCTCATGACGGATCCTGCAGATAAGAGTATTTTTATTCGCTCAATGGCGGCTCGAGATCATTTAGGGGGTGTAGCATCCATTACCTTTCCTGCAATGGTTATTATGCGTGCAGTTTTTGATGTGATTTTTATTGAGACAGTTGGCGTTGGGCAGTCAGAAACTGAAATTGAAAAAATTGCTGACACAGTTGTTTTTTGTGTACAACCCGATTCAGGTGATAATATTCAGTTTATGAAGGCTGGTATTGTTGAAATACCAGACATCATAACTGTTACTAAAAGTGATATTGGAATATCCGCAAAAAAGACCGAGTCAGAAATAAAAAGCTCATTACGACTCTCAAAAAATCAAAAGAGTCTAGAGTTTGATTGGAAAGTTCCCGTTATTTTATCCTCTTCTTTTGGAGGTAAGGGTTTGTCAAAATTGCTTACTTTTACGGATAAGCATTTTTCGTGGCTGAAAAAAAGAAATTTTTTGCTCTCTCAAAGAGATGAACAGGGTGCGGAGTGGTTTAAGAATCATGTCCGAAGAGAGTACGGCAATATAGGGATTCAGAAAGTTAAGAAACTTATTTTAGATTCAAGGTCTAACCCCTTTGTGGATTTTTATAATATACTGAAGCGTTTTTAGATTCACTTTTAATATTAGATTCTAGATCTTTATCCAGTCCGGAGGAATGGGTATTAGCGGTATCCCTTGCGCAGTTAATTTTTCTTTGCTGCTTTCTTGTTTTTTGACGTGATCTATTTCTAGTAGAGCAATTGCATAATTATCAATACCACTACGAACAGTTCAAATTAGTTTTTCTTGGAGATGAATTTCTGACCCATGTTTCGGGCAAGGACCCTCACTCTTTACTGGAATTAATCGTCTTTTAAGTTGTCCTCTAAATTTTGTTCTGGCGGTTAGCTCTTGTCCGAGGTAACAACCTTTGTCCCAATCAATTCCATTTAATTCACTAACCCCACTTTCCATTAACAATCCTTTTCCTACCTCTATATCGCGTGACCCGTCAGGAATACCTAGGGGTATGCGTAGCTTTTCATATTCATCAAATGTGACGTTAGAGAAGCCTTCTTTTTTAAAAAATGACTTGCCTTCCTCTTTTAATATAATTGATCGAAGTCCAAGTTTTTTGTGTCTTGGGTCGAGCATTGTTATTGTTGACTCTGAGGATACAGTAGAACCCAAGATCTTGTCTTCTAAATTAAATACAGAAAAGTCATTAGTAATTAGCGCAAAAACTTGATAACCTGGTTCTTTTTGAAAGACTATATCTGATCCTAGTTTGTAATTTTCTAATCGTTCCACCAAAGAATCTTCTCGACCCTTTTCGCAATCTAGAAGCAAATGATCCTTATGTTTTATCACAAAAAAATCATTTAAAAATTTACCCTGTGGGGTAAGGAAGGTGCTATAAATCGACTGATTGTTTGATACTTTGCTTATGTCATTCGAGATCATTCCCTGAAGGAATGTATATGTATCTTTCCCGGAAGCCCTTATTATCCTCCGATTTTTTAGTTCAATGCTAACTCTTTCTGACATTTATTGTTATCCTCGAAAAAATTACATATTATTTCTAATCGAACGTAATGCAAAATATTCTTTTCATAACATCGAGTCGTATTGGTGATGCAGTATTATCAACAGGTTTGCTTAACTATCTGATTGATTCATATCCTAATAGTAAAATTACTATTGTAGTTGGTCCAATACCCGCTGAGCTATTTAAATCTTTCCCAAATGTTAGCCGTATAATTACTGTAAACAAGCAAAAGTTTGGTATGCATTGGATCGGTGTTTGGAAAAAGTGCCTAAATATTAAATGGTCATTGGTTGTTGATTTGAGGAACGGATGCATATCGACATTTCTTCGCTCTCAATCAAGCTTTGTCTTTAGGAGTCCAAGGAGAAAAAAGAAGTATATTATTTTTGGAGATCGCAGATTGTCAAAGAATCACCGTTTGGAGGAGATGGCAAAAATTTTTGATTTAAAAGTGCCCCCAAATCCAAAAATTTTTGTGGACAAGGAGAGTCGTGATTACGCGAGAAAAATGATTCCTGACAAAGGTTGTGTCCTGGCTTTTGGGCCAACTGCAAATTGGATTGCAAAGAAATGGAGAACAGAAAAATTTTTACAGCTTGCTCGGAGCCTGACTAAGAATAATGGGATCTTTGAAAAATCAAGAATTGCAATTTTCGGACTGAAAAGCGAAAGGGATTCCATCGAGGTTCTGATAGATTCTTTGCCCAATAATCAAGTTATAGATTTAGTTGGAAAAATTAATCTGACAACTGCGTATGCGTGTTTAGAAAGATGCAAGTTATTTGTCGGTAATGATTCAGGCCTAATGCATTTGGCTGCAGCTTCAGAAATTCCTACGGTGGGCTTGTTTGGCCCCAGTAGAGTTGATCATTACAGACCCTGGGGGCATTTTACTAGTGTTGCCTCTACAAAAAAGACATTAGATGAACTTGCAAATTATGAAGGTTTTAAAGTTAAAAATACAGAAACTTTATCTCAAGGAGAAAAGTCTTCTTTAGAGAGCGTAATGGATAGTCTTACTGTTAAGGAAGTTGAAAAAGTGATACACAACTTATGGAAAAAAGTTAAAGAATCTCCGAGGTAATTTGAATCGACATGAGAAAGAAAGTATCTAAAAAAACAATTTCAGCATTAGTGGTGATTCACAATGAGGAAGATCAGCTGCGTGCATGTCTTGAATGTCTAAAATTTGTTGATGAGATAGTTGTGGTTTTAGATAACTGTAGCGATGGATCCAAGAGTATAGCAAAAAAATTTTCTACAAAAAAAATAGAAGGTAATTGGAGGATAGAAGGCGTGCGCCGTAATAAAGGAATCCAAGGTTGTTCTGGAAATTGGATCTTAGAAGTAGACGCTGATGAGCGTATAAGCAAAAAGCTAGCCAAAGAAATTTTGAGGAAAATTTACCGAACCAAGAATGATTGGTTCCTTATTCCGGTGGATAATTATATTGGTGATAAGCTTATTAAATATGGTTGGGGAGGGTCGTTCGGGAAATCCTCTTATCCAGGATTATTTCGCAAAGGTTATAAAACTTGGGGAAAACAGAGAGTCCATCCAAAACTAGAGCTTAAGGGAACACGTGGACGAGATTTAGTGAATCCGGTAAGACATAATTTTGATCACAGTATATCTGGCCTGATCAGAAAGTTGGATAGTTACAGTAGTGCCCGCGCGCTAGATTTACGTGACTCAGGCAACCTGGGAACTTTTATCGGCAATTTCAGAAGAATCTTTTCTAGATTCTTGAAATGTTATTTTTTTCGTCGAGGATATCGTGAAGGATCCTATGGTTTTTTGATTGCATTATTGTCTGGTCTCTACCCGATTCTTTCCTATCTTAAGGCAAAAAATGAGAAGCATTAATGGCAAAAATCATTTTAGCTGATAACGGCATAAACTTTGATGGAAAAACTCGACTTACTGCTCCGATGGGTGGCGCAGAGAAAGCTTTTGTTAGTTTGGCGGAATCATTCGCACATTTGGGGCATGAAGTTTTAGTATTTAACAACTGTAGTCAAAGTATCGTTTATAAGGGCGTTCATTGGATCCCAATTTCAGATAATTTTCCTGACTTTGCAGATCTTTATATTGCAAATCGTGGAGATAAACTTCTCGACCTGATTCCAAGGGCAAAACAACGTGTATTTTGGATACATAACCCTGCTTCATATTTGATGAAGTGGAGATATTTATACAAATTATGGAAATGGAAGCCATATATAGTTTTTTCAAGCAATTATCATGCGCAAACATATCCAAGTTGGGCCCCATCAGGAAAGCGCATTATTATCCCTTATGGAGTGGATGATATTTTTAGGGAAAGCAAAAATACCAACAAAATTCCTGGACCCAAGGCTGTTTTTACATCTAACCCGCTCAGATCTTTAGATTGGCTATTGGATTTGTGGTCAAAATTTATTTCTTCTCAAATACCAGATGCTGAATTACATATTTTCTCTGGATCGAAAACTTATGGAGAATATGGAAAGGCTAAGGAAAGTATTATGAAGCCAATACTCGAGAAGGCTCGCGCTTTGGCAAAAAGAGGCGTAATTTTGCGGGAACCTGTGCCAGCGCGAAACTTGATTGTAGAGTTATTGTCTTCTCGTGTAATTGTGTACAAAGGCGATTCGAATGAAACATTTTGCTCATCATTGGCTGAGGCTCAGGCGTGTGGCGTGCCAGCGATTGTTCAAGATTTGGGTTGTGTTGCTGAAAGAGTAATAGATAATAAAACAGGTTATGTTTTAAACGACGAAAAAGAATTTGCCGATGCCCTCATTGGTCTTTTGGAAAATGATGTACTGTGGGGAGGTATGCATTCAAACTGTTTAAAGTATCAGAGAAATTGGGATTGGAAAGATGCTGCAAAGAAATTTGAGGAGATAATAATCTAATGCGCGTTCTTCAGGCAATATCTGGGCAGGACAATGGTGGCGCGGAAGCTTTTTTCTTCAGGCTTGCAGTTGCTTTCAAAGAGAATGATATAGAGCAAGAAATATTAGTGAGGAAAAATTTAAGATGGGGTAACTTTCTGCGTGATGAAAAAATTTCAATACAAGAACTTCCTTTTAAAAATTCACTCGATGGATTAACTAGATTAAGATTCCGGCAGGCGATTCAGCTTTTTAAACCAGACATAGTGCTAACATGGATGAGCAGGGCCACTAGCTTTTGCCCAAAGTCCGAAGAATTAGGCACCCCATTTATCCATATTGGACGTTTAGGTGGATACTACAATATGAAGTACTATCAAAATTGCCATTATTTGATAGCAAATACTGAAAAAATTTTTGATTACATCAAGACATCTGGTGTTCCGCGAAACCAAATTAAATATTTACCTAATTTTGTTCTCGATGACCACAAAAAGTCCATAGACAGATCTATTTATTCGACACCACCGGATGCAAAAGTAATTCTCACTTTGTCTCGTTTTCATCCCAATAAGGGCCTAGAAACTTTAATGGAAGCGATGCCCAAGCTACAAAATGTTTATTTGTGGTTGGCGGGTGATGGAGATATGAGAGGCGATCTAGAGCAACTATCAGTTAAGCTTGGCATAAAGCCAAGAGTACGTTTCTTAGGATGGCATGATGATCCATCCCCATTGCTTAGCACCTGCGATTTGGTTGTTTGTCCTTCTAGACTAGAACCTCTCGGAAATGTTATTCTGGATGCATGGGCACACAAAGTGCCTGTCGTTGCAACAACATCTGATGGTCCAAAATCACTCATAAAAAATAAGAAGAATGGAATTTTAGTACCTGTTGATGACCCAAAAACCTTATCAATGGCCATCATGAATCTTTTAAAAGATCCAAAGATGACTAGGAGACTTGTTTTCGAAGGCAAAAGAACCTTTGATGCAAATTTTACAAAAAGTATTGTTGTTAATAGATATCTTAAGTTTTTTAAGGAAGTCTTGACGTAAATGTGTGGTATTGCAGGCTTAATGTCGCTTAATTGCTCAAGACCGAGCAAAGAAATTCTTTACAATCTAGCATCAAAGCTTCGTCACAGAGGGCCCGATGGTTTTGGCTCGCATCTTGTAAGGGATACTGGAATAATTCACAGGAGACTAGCTATAATTGATTTAAAAACGGGCAATCAACCCCTCTTTGGGAAAAACACCAGATTAGTTGCTAATGCAGAAATATATAATTATCTCGAGTTATCAGAGATGTTGAAAAAAGAAAAATTTAAAACTGAATCTGATTGTGAGTGCATCCTGCATCTATACAATATTTATGGTCTGCGTTTTACCAAATTTTTACGTGGAATGTATGCTTTAGCAATCCATGACTTGGATAAAGACCTGCTAATTTTAGCAAGGGATCCATTTGGCATTAAACCTCTTTATTATCTGGAGTCATCAAAATATTTTTCATTCTCTTCGGAACCCAAATCCCTCATCGATTCTGGGCTTGCGATGCCAAAAGTGAATAAGAGGAAAAGAGACGAACTTTTACAATTACAATTTACAACAGGAAGAGAAACAATTTTTTCCGGTATCAAAAGGGTTCTTCCTGGAGAAACCCTTGTTATTTCTAGAGGGAAAATTATCAAGAGAAGAAGAACAAATCCCTTGACAAGGAGGAAACAAAACAATTTAAGTCAAGATCTAGTTCTCAAAAAGTTAGGGAGGGTTATGGAAGATAGTGTCAACATTCATCAGAGATCAGATGTACCTTTTGGAATGTTTTTTTCTGGCGGCATTGACTCTTCGGTACTGTTATTTTTGATGTCAAAGATTGCGAAAAAATCTGTACGTGCTTATACGATAGGTTTTTCTGGAAAGAGCGTTCACAATGAAACGAAACATGCTTCTTATTTAGCTAGAATCTTAGGTGCTAAACATACCCGAATTAATTTTACGAAGAATGATTTCTGGACTTTATTGCCTAAAGTTACATCGTTCGTTGATGATCCTGTTGCAGACTATGCAATTGTTCCAACCTATAAATTAGCTCAAGTAGCACGAAAAGACGTCAAAGTTATTCTCTCAGGGGAAGGGGGGGATGAAATCTTTGCTGGGTATGGAAGGTACAGAGTACCTTTGGGAGCTAGATTATTTGGGAAAAGATCTTTTTATTCTAAAGGAATATTGGATGGTCTCAATGTATTGAAAAATCCTAGCAAAGATTGGAGAAAAACAATTATGGATAATGAGAAAAAATTTTCTCTTCTTTATCATTCTCGATTACAGGTTTTACAGTCTGTGGATTGTCAAGATTGGCTTGCACATGATTTGCTGACGAAACTAGATAGATGTCTTATGAGTCAAAGCCTTGAAGGTAGAACACCCTTTCTGGACACCGACGTCGCGAATCTTGTTTTTCCAATTGCTGATAAAATGAAGATTCGAGGACGTATTGGTAAGTGGATTTTAAGGAAATGGCTTGCAAGAAATTTACCTGAATCTAAGCCATTTTCTAGAAAAAGAGGATTCTCCGTGCCTGTGGGAGAATGGATTGGAGAGGAAAGTGATAGATTGTCAACTCTTGTGTCTCAACAGCCTGGTATTCGTGAGATTTGTAATCAAAGCGATGTTATACGACTTTTTAATAAATCTGGAAAAAGGCAGGGGTTTGCTTCCTGGTGTCTCCTCTTTTATGCGCTATGGCATCAGATACATATATGTGGCATTAATCCAAAAAAAGATGTTTTTGCTACTCTTTCTTAGGGTGGTTTTTGAGAGGTATAATTTATAGGTATGACCGAAAAATTAGATTTAATCATTGAAAACGGCAGTATAGTAAGCACCAGCTCCATAGAAAAAATAGACATTGGCATTAGGAATGGCCGTATTGCCTTACTTGGAAACTTGAGGAATCGTGATGCAAGGAAAAGATTTAATGCAAAAAATTTATTTATTTTACCAGGTGTTATAGACACACAGGTCCATTTTCGTGACCCGGGGTTTCCTAAGAAAGAGGATTTTGCCTCAGGAACAAAAGGTGCGATTCTTGGCGGAGTGACAACTGTTTTTGATATGCCCAATACTTTCCCACCAACAACGACCTTAAGCACATTGAGAAAAAAATTACAAATGGCTAAAAAGAAGGCGTGGTGTGACTATGCTTTTTTTATTGGTGCTCAGAAAAACAATATCAACCAATTGCCATCGCTGGAAAAAGAAAAAGGTTGTTGTGGAATTAAAATTTTTATGGGCAGTTCCACGGGTACGTTGCTTGTAGATGATGATGCTAGTTTATACAGAATCCTTAAAAAAACTAAAAGAGTAATTGCGATTCACAGTGAGGACGAAGCAAGATTACAAGAGAGAAAGGGAATCTTAGAAAAGAAAAATGTAACTGTTCAAAGTCATCGCAAGTGGAGAGATGTGGAAACTGCTCTAAAGTCTACCAAAAGAATTCTTAAAATCGCAAAGCAAGTAAACCGTAAAGTGCATTTGCTGCATATAACAACTAAAGATGAAGTAAATGTCATTGGGAAATTGAAAAAATTCGCTACGATGGAAGTAACCCCGCAGCATTTGACTCTTGCGGCGCCAGGATGCCATTACAAGTATGGTACTTTTGCACAAATGAACCCCCCTATTCGTGAAAAGGTGCACCAGGCGGCTCTATGGCGGGCTTTGAAAAACGGTACTGTTGACGTTATTGGTTCTGATCATGCACCCCACACCATAGATGAAAAAATGAAGAAATATCCAGCAACTCCGTCTGGTCTTATTGGGGTGCAGACGTTGCTCCCTATTATGCTGAATCATGTAAATAGAGGTAACCTTAGCTTAAAACGTCTAGTTTCCCTTACAAGCACCACACCCTCAAAGCTTTATTCAATCATTGGTAAAGGTTCTATTCAAAAAAATTTCGATGCAGATTTCACAATTGTTGACTTAAAGATGACGAAGAAAATTAA